>JAVESN010000010.1:0-26170 GCA_034006575.1 Methanimicrococcus sp. | reverse complement strand
TTTTTCAAGGCACTCCACATAGTTTTTTAAATCTTGGATAAAGTCCCGCTGAATCGGAAGTTCCGTCCCGTCTTGATAAGTGTAAAGCATAAACGCACCTTTGAATTGTTCATAAGAGTATAATGATAACCGGTTAAAGGTAATGGATTGATAATAACGATAATAATAACAATAACGACAATAATAACATAGTGACAATATAATTATTTGAAACGAATAACAATAATAACATAATGATTTTGATGATTCGCAAGAAATAATTCATGCGTTTCAAGGATATAACGGTAATTACTGCGCTTTCTTTTAAATAATTTCGTAACGCTTCAAAAAAGGCTTTTTGGGAAATAAAATTTAAAATAAAAGCGTGGATTATCGAATTCATATAAAACGGATAAATCCTTCTTTCAAAAAATAAAAATAAATGACGAAATGAAAAACGACAAAATACAAAATACAAATTACAAAATGGAAATTAGAGAAGGGATGCAAAAAATATCAAAAAAGACGCCCTCCGTTTTTTCATATTAATTTTTAATAAATGAGGGAATCTTTTCGCTGTTTACGCGCGCGTTTTTGCCGCACCTGCCGTTTTTGTTTATGTTTAAAATTTTCAGTTCGGGTCAGCGTTTTAGTTTTGAAGTTTGAGCGCGCGTTTTTAATTTGCTGCTTGGTCAGCGTTTTTAGTTTGCAGCTTGGTTTATGTTTTTAGTTTGCCGCTTGGTCAGCGTTTTAGTTTGCCTCTTGGTCAGCGTTTTGAGTTTGCTGCTTGGTTTGTTTTTTGAATTTGCATTTTAATCTGTAAATGGAGGCAACTCATTTCTTTTCATAGATTATGCAATTCTCCATTGAATTCAGCGGATTTTCTGTCATGACTATTGTGATTTATTTAATGCGATTTATTTAAACATGTGATAAAAGGATCAATGACAAAACCAATTATAAGTATGAGAATACCGGTAAAAGCGAACAAAACTGTGTTATAAATCATCGGATAGATGTATTCAAAAAATTCTTTATCATAATATGAGAAATAACCTGCATTATATCCCCAATAAAAAATACATGCAAACAGAATTAAAACAAAAAATTCAAAAACGATTGCCTTTTTCCAATGAACAGGTGTTTTTTTTTGGAAATAAAAACCAAAACTCATAATGAGACAAAAAACAACCATGGGTGTTAACATCGCTAACAATAATGAAAAATTGGTTTTATGAGCTGACACATACCAAAAATTAAAACACGCCATTAGAAATAACGAAAGAATTAAAGCTAAGTACAATTCTTTTTTTAGTTTAGCCATTAAATCACCTTTTTAAAAAATAAAATGGAATTCGTATTTAAACCAATTCCATAATCAATTCATATAAGATTAGATAGGTAAGCACGAATAGAACCAACAAAAATGAAGTGGGTTCCAAACACTCCTGCTTCAATTCCCCATAAGGCAACATAAGGAATCTTTATATCAAGGCTACCATTTGAATTTTTGGCAAGTACATAATAAATCTCCATTACTCCGCCAAGGATTGTCCCCAATGTTCCAATCGCATGGAAATCAGGAACTAAAAAACTTACCGCGTTTGCAGCTACTATAAGGATTCCACCGCCGCCGATAAAAGCGATTTCGGCATCACGTGGCGAGAAATAGATATGAATTCCCCCCGTAATGCTATTACCATAGGTTTCGACATAACTTCCATTTCCAAAACCAGATGCAGCTGCATAATCCGAGATCATTTCCGGACGAACTTCTTCTTCAACATATTTTTGAGAAGCTAAATCATTCGAAGTAATTATTTGAAAATAAACTCTATTGGGCTCTTCAATATCCTTCCGCATGACACCATATACGAGTTCATTATTTTCTGCAATGAAAGAAATTATTTTTTCATCTTCAGTCTCTTTTAAAACTTCTGTACTTTTCAACATTTGTTCCATTTTCTGATTTTTCAACAATTTTTCGTTATCATCTGTTTGTGCCATTGCCGCCGGTACAAAAACTGCACTTAACATAATCAGCATGAGAAAAATTGACACAAATTTTGCTACTTTCATTTGTAATCTCCTTATTTTCAATAGATATTTATGTTTAAAAATCAAAGATAGGAAAGAATCTCATAGGAAACTTCAGATTCATTCACACCTAAGCACTCGATTTGACAACACGAATTGTCAAATCGAATGGTGAACTTTATAATTCTTTCACAAAATTAAAACGAATCGGCGGTATATATATTTCACCTCCATAATATATATACAGTTGCTTGAAAATCAATATAACAGTGTAGAAGATATATTTATTGAACACGCTGACCGTCAGCCTTTTTTCTACTTAAAATGCTTTCTTTGATTTCATAAAAAATGAAAGAGAGTGTTTTGTTTTTTGACTTTAATAAAAAACAGATGTTTGGATTTGGTTTGATTTGAAGAAAATTGAAACTGCTGTGTCAAATCCATTTTTTAAAAAAACAATCAACTGTTTTTAAACAGAATCAACTCTTTTCAAAAAATAATCGGTCGCTTTCATATGAAAAAATGATATGAATAATTTCCAAACTGCTTTCAGAAAAAAAGAAACAGAGAAAAATCTCTGTTTAATGTCATTGAATTTAAAGCAAAATCCGTTAAATCAAAACCGCTCTGACCGGATCTAAAATTTCATTCAAATATTTTGTGCATGCCGTTTTTAAATCCATCGGATGAATTTTTCCGGCGGCAAACGCGGTTTCTAAATCGGCGTAAGAAGAATAAGTTTCGTTTCCGCCGAATTTTTCGGGTTTTTCAATGACAATTGAATCGTATCTCGGGAAAATATGGTATTTGAAAAGTTCCGTAATCGGATTTTGTTCCAAATCCCCTTGTTTGCAGTACGCTTTTTTAATTTTGCCGGCGACCTCTTCGGCGGTGTCGTCAACGGAAATGAAATTGTCGTTGGAAGAGGACATTTTGTGGCCGTCAAATCCGGAGATGATGGGGGTGTGAATGCAAATCGGCGTTTTGTAACCCAGTTCTTTTAAGTGTTCGCGCGCAAGCATGTGAATTTTGCGCTGGTCCGTGCCGCCGATTGCGATATCCACATCTAAGAGAGCGATGTCGAGTGATTGCATAATCGGGTAGACCAATTGCGAAACCATCGGATTGTCCATGGCGCGGCCGACTTCGTCCATGCTGCGCGTTGCGCGATTGAGCGTGACGGATTTGGCCATTTTCAAAACATTGAGCATGTAATCCTGCCCCAATTGGTAATCCGAGCCCAAAACGAAGCGCGTGTTTTCTTCGCTTAATCCGAGAGCGATGAAACAGCGTTTGTTGTAATCCGCAATTTTGCGAACCTCTTCAAACGTGCCTTTTTTATTCAAATATGCATGAACGTCCGCCAGCAAAACCGTGACTTCGCATCCGGCTTTTTGGCAATCCAGCAATTTGTTGACGGTTAAAACGTGCCCCATATGAATGCGTCCGCTGGGCTCGTATCCGACATAAACCTTGGGCGCCGGATTGTTTTTAACCAATTCCATCAACTCTTCATCCGTCACAACTTCGTCGACATTGTATTTAATCAGTTTAATTTTTTCTTCAGGGGTCAATTTCAAAAACTCCGCAATCTGATAATAAAATAAAAGGAGAATGAATTTAAATAAAAATAATAATTTTTGAATTCTATTTTGAATTTTTATAGGAGTGACTTTTAAAGATATAAATATTCTGTAAATAAAAAAAGAAAGATGAAATATCTCGAGAAAAACAAAACGCAACGTTTTCTTGAAAAATAAGAAAATGGAAATAAAAGAATAAACAAAAAATTAAAAAAAACAAATGAGAAAAAGTTACATGCCGGCTATTTCTTTTCCGAATGCGCGGCATTTTTCAATATCTTCTCCGGACGGTTCCAATTGAACGATCAAACCTTCTTTTAAGAGAACGGCCCCCGCTTTTTTGACGTCGTTTTCCCAAGCGCGCATCCATTCGCCGTCTCCCCAGTCAAAGGAGCCGAACAGGCCGATTTTTTTGCCGTTTAAAACGGTCATAACGGAGGACATAAAAGGTTCGAATTCGTCTTCTTCTAAATTTTCAATCCCCATTGCCGGGCAACCGAAAAGAGCGATGTCGGAAGAGTTGATGTCTTGGGCGGACGCAAAAGAAACTTCTTTTAAAGAAACATCGGCCCCGGCCGTGACGGCGCCTTCCGTGATGAAGTTTGCCATGGCTTGCGTATTGCCGGTGCCGCTCCAATAAATAACACATATTTTCATAATCAAAAACCTCCTTTTTGAAGTTATTTAACAGGGATAGATTTCATAGAATATAAACATATTCGAATAGGCGAAAATAAATAGTTTCGGCGAAATCGAGACGAATAATTCAAAAGAACAATGAACGCAACCGATAGCGCAAATTGCAGCTCAAACAATCATTCAAATTGTAATGTAAATTATAATATAAATTGTAACGCAAACGGCAATAAGAACTGAAACGCAAACGACAACACAAACCGTAACGCAAACCAAAAGCGTAAACCTCTTGCGGCAACCGTGACAAAACACGCCGTGCCAAAAAATAAAAACACGCCGCGCCAAACAGCGAAAACACGCCTTTACTTCAAAAAAGAAAAAGAAACGTGCGGTGATTTATTATTAATTTTGATTGACGGTCAAACTCAAATTGAAAAAAAGGAAGTGAAAAAAGAAAATAAAAAAAGAAAAAGAAAAAGGAAGGTGTTAAAACCTTCACAAATGCAAACCGAGTCGTTATCCGAATTTGTATTTTCTTTTTTCGTTGTACTTCCATAAAAGAACGGCGGCCACCGCAATGAGAATCAAAAGTACGATTCCGATAAAAGCGTATTTCAGATATTTAAGGAAACCGCCGGATTCCGGTTTTTCCGAATCGGGAGTTTGATTTGTGTCGGGGGTTTGATTTGTATCGGGAACGTCGGGTTTGACGTCCGGCGCGGGTGTGACATTGCCGCTTCCAAGGACACCGAGCGCGGGATTGTCGGGGCTGTTGTTTAACGCAACCGTATAAACCGTTGCTTTGTCAACGCCGGCCGTATATCCCGTGGACTTCGTCAGTGCGGGAAAACCGTTTTCCATGACAAAAACCTTTTCGGCCAAAATGCCGGCCGCATCGGTTGAGTGAATCGGGTATTTGCCGTCCCCTCTGTAAATGCCGACCAAATTGTTGCCGTTGCTTTTGATTTCAGATTTGTATTCCCCAAAATCAATCTCTCGGGGGTCATTGTTGCCGACGATAATATTGTTTGAAAGCGTTGCCCGACTGCCGGAAATGTTTAAACCGCCGCCGGCCGGATCTTTGGCCGTGTTATTGGATTTGGCCGTGTTTCCGGCGAGAATGGTTTGGGTCATGGTCGTCGTTGCGTCATTCCAAAAAGCGGCCGCGCCGCCGTAGAATTTCGCTGTGTTGTTCACCGCCGTACAAGACTTGACATCCAAATTGCCGCGACTGAAAAACGCGCCGCCGTATTTGGCCATGTTGTTGACAAAAGTACACGTATCCATCGTCGCTTTGGCTCCGACATCAATATGAACGCCGCCGCCGTCATCCGAAACGTTGGCGTTGGAAAAGAGCGAATATTTTATTTCGCCGACGGAACCGTTCTTTAAAGAAATGCCGCCGCCGCTTCCCGACGTTTTGCCGCCGTCAAAAAGACAATTTTCAACGAGCAATGTTCCGTAAGATGTGATTCCGGCGCTTTCAACCGCGGTGTTGTTTGAAAAAGTGGAATTTCGGACTTCGACCGTCGTTCCGGCATAAGAAGTCAAAGGACTGCCCTTAGACGTGATTTCGTTGTTGGAGAAACGGGATTGAGAAGCGATAAATTTCCCTTGGTTTAACAAAATCGTATTGTATTTTCCGGAATGACCGTCAACGACGGAATTTTGCAATTCGACGGTTCCTTTGTTGATGTAAATCCCGCTTCCTTCGTTGGTCGCGTTATTTTTATGAAGCGTGGAGGAAACCAGTTTTACGTTGCCGTTGTTTGTAACGTAAATCGCGCCGCCAATATCGGCTTTATTTTTTTGGATCGTACAAAATTCAAAAGTCACATTGGCGTTATCGACTGACACGGCCCCTCCCATGCCGTCGGAAGTATAACCGTTTTCAAAGATTAATTGTTTGAAGGTGACGTTTGCGCCCGTGACGACAAAAATGGTCATGTCTTGAGTGACCGGACTGGAATCGCGCTTTACCGTCACTTTGGAATTGCCGCCGATTGTCAAATCTTTGGAAAGATTTAAACTGCCGTGCATGATTTGAACGACGGATATATTTTCCGCAAAAACGACCGTATCGCCGGACACGGCTTTTGCAATCGCTTCACGAAGAGTCATTTGCTCAAGATTAATCTGACTCACATTGACTTTACTGACGTCCCCGCCGGCGGTGACGACCCATTCCTGACCCGATGAAAGTCCGACGAATAAAAACAAAACCAAGAATGAAAAAACGAGTGTTTTAAGAATTTTTGAATTCATCTTTTTAACCCTTATTGTTTATACGAATAGAAATAAGAAAAGACAGATATCCCGGAAAAATCCGAACGAATTAATAATATAAAAGAGCGAACTGTATATAAAAATTGTTTAAAAAAATTCGATTTTATCACATCGTCAGATTTAAGATGTTAAATAATCATTCCAATAAAAAATTGGGCGCGTGGCCTAGCGGATATGGCAGCAGCCTCCTAAGCTGCAGGTCGGGGGTTCGAATCCTCCCGCGCTCGTATAAAAAATCATACAAAAAACAAAGAAAAAAATGTACAAAAAACGAAATTAATACAAAAACAAAATAATGTAAAAAACAAAATAATGCAAAAAACAAAATAATACAAAAACGAAATAATACAAAACCCAATGATACCGATTGATTTTTATTCTCATATGAATTATCCGAAATATTAAAATTTTTGTGGTGGCACATTGATTCGAAAAGCGAAAATGAAAGATGTTTTTGAAATGAAAGAACTCATCAACTCCTATGCGACCGACGGGTGTATGCTTCCGCGATCTTTAGACAGCCTTTACACGAATATTCGCGATTTTGCCGTCATGGAGAGGGACGGGAAAATCATCGGTTGTTGCGGTGTTCATCCGGATTGGGAAAACTTAGGAGAAGTCGTCTCTTTTGCCGTTTCAAAACCGTTTACAAGACAGGGAAACGGAACGCTTCTTTTAGACGCCTGCGTCGAAGACGCCAAAACCGTCGGCATAGAACAGCTTTTCGTATTAACCAGCAGCCCCGTCTTCTTTAAAAAGAAAGGGTTTGAAGAAATTAAAAAAGAAGAGCTCCCGTGGAAAATTTGGGCGGATTGCGTAAACTGCTCCAAATATCCGGATTGCAATTCCGTTGCTCTTATAAAAAAGATTTAAAATGAAATCTTTGAAATGAAATCTTTGAAATTTATTTGAAGCGGTTTTGATGCAAAGAATCAAATATCGCGAATTTTTTTATATTTGTTTTTATTTTTATTTGATTAAAAGCGGCGGCTGTTTTTGCGGTTTGCGCGCCGTCATCGCCGTTGTTTTCTAAACTTGCCGCTTGTCACGAATTATTTTGGCCGATTTATTCTCGCCGCTTTTATTCCGGCGTTTTTGCGTTTATTATTTCAAAAAAGGTTCAAAAACAGAACGTTTATATATAATGTATATAGTTGTTCATTTTAGAACTGAAATGGACATTATATATGATTAACATCACAACATTTTTAGATGCCAATATGCGCCGATTGCCAAAAAACGTATTCCACTGCCCGGAACGTGAAACGTATTACACGTCCGCGGAAATACTTTCAATCGTATCGGGAATTGCCGGGCGGCTGACGGAAAAAGGAGTAAAGAAGGGGGATCGCGTCCTCGTTTATTTGAATAATTCTCCGGAATACTTATTTTCATATCTTGCGATTTGGAGAATCGGCGGCGTTGTCGTTCCGACGAATCGGGTTTATACCAAAACCGAATTGGATTATATGATTGAAAATTCCGGCGCGTCTTTGATTGTGACCGACCAAGAAGGGGCTGAAATGTTTAAAAACGATGCGATTTTTGTTTTCATTCCGGAAAATATTGAGGGAATGAGAAATCACCCGATTTTGCCGCCCGCGCCAACGGAGGCTGACGACGTTTGCCAAATTCAATACACATCCGGAACGACGGGAAAGCCCAAAGGCGCGATTTTAACGCACGGCAATTGGTTGGCGGCCGTTTCAAACGAAGTCGATGTCATGGAATATGTCGAATCCGATATTTATTTGGGCATTTATCCGATGGGGCATGTCGGTCTCAGTTGGGGCATATCGGCGCTTCGAGCCGGAGCGCTTTACATAATGATGGAGCGTTTTGATTTTGAGAAATACATTGATTTGATTGAAAAACACGGTGTTACGGCCCTTTCCGGAATGCCGCCCGTCATTCATTCTTTTGTCGGCAGCCCGGAGGGAACGGAAAAACGCGTCAAAACCGTTCGCGAAATCATCTCAGGCGGCGGTCCGCTTCATAATGAAACGTGGAAAAAATTCCACCAAAGATATCAAATCCCGATTATCAACGCGTACGGACTTTCCGAAACAATCGTCATCGGAACGGGGACCGCCATTCGTCCGATAGATTATGAAACCGCCGATAAATTTCAAAGCGTCGGGCATCCGGTTTGTTTTTCGGAAGTCAAAATCGTGGATGAAAACGATTCGTCAAAAGAATTGCCGCAAGGAGAAGAAGGAGAAATCGCGCTTCGCGGTCCGGCGGTTGCCAAAGGATATTACGGCATGCCGGAAGAAACGAAAAAGGCGTTTTTGCAAGACGGTTGGTTTTTAACGGGGGATATCGGCTATTTGGATGAAGATTTAAGATTGTGTTTAACGGATCGGAAAAAAGATATGATTGTCATGTCCGGCTGGAAAATCTATCCGACCGAAGTCGAAGATGTTTTGTTAAAACATCCGAATATCGCCGATGCCGCCGTATTTGGCGTCTCTCACCCGCACCGCGGAGAAATTCCGATTGCGGCCGTCATATGGCGCGCAGGCTGCGAGAGTCCGGCGGAACTTTCCGATTTTGTAAAAGAACATTTGGCAGGATACAAAGTCCCGAGAAAAATCATAACGGTAAAAGATTTGCCGCGCGCAAACGGATGGAAGCTTCTGAGAAGAGAACTGCGCACTCAATACGAAAACAAAACATCGGAATAATCCCCCGAATTTACGAATTTAAAAGAACGAACAGCAGAGCGTATCAAAAAATAACAACATTTGATTGGAAATCAAAGTCTGTAAAAATAAATCAAAAACAAACGAAGGAAAACCATGAAGTCCAGAGATATCGCATTGGTCGGCATACTATTGGCTGCCGGCGCAATTGCAAGATACATATCCTTATTCATACCGGGCGCAATTGTCGCAAATCTAACAATCGCTTTTTATTGCCTGGCGATTATTTTAGTCGTCCCGAAATATAAAGAAGCGCTTGGAATCGGCGTGGTGGCCGGTATTATTTGTGCCGTATTCAGTCATTCCGTCTTTCCGCTCGGAAATTTAATCTCAGAGCCGATCGGCGCAATCGTTTGTCTTTTTGTATACAAAGCGATTCGAAACAAAACCAAAAAACTCTCCCCGACCATCACAACGTCGATTGCGACGCCCGCCAGCGGATTTTCATTTATCGCCATTACTTTTTTGGTGATGATTGCCCCCAGCGGCGCAACGATTGAAACCATGATTGCTTTTATTGCGCCGCTCATCCCAATCGTATTGGGCGCAACGGTTGTCAACGCAATTATCGTTCAAATTATCGCTTTGCCGGCATCCGCTTTAATGCAAAAAACCATTCCGATTCAAAAAAGAACACATGAAACTCCGGCAAATGAAGAATCCGTAATTGAATTGAAAAATGTCAGCTACGCCTATGATTCCGACAATCCGGAATTTGTATTAAAGGATTTGAATTTAAAAATCGGGAGAGGGGAGTTTGTGATTGTCACCGGCTCATCCGGCGCCGGAAAAACCACATTTTGTAAAACCGTCACCGGAATCACGCTTCATTCATACGGCGGGATTTTAAAAGGGGAAATTACGATTGCCGGAAAATACGCCGACAAATATAAGGAAGACGAGCTTGGCGAAGCCGCCGGAATGGTTTTTGACGATGCCGACGCCCAATTGATTTTCACGACCGTTGAAGAAGAAATCCGAACAGGGCTTGAGACACGAAAACTCAAAGAGTTTGAAATTGAGGAAAAATTAGAAGAATTGTATCGACTCACAAACACAAAAGTCATAAAAGATCAAGCGCCGCACACGCTTTCCGGAGGACAAAAACAGAGAGTCGCCTTTGCCGCCGCCCTTTCCAAAGAAACCCCGATATTGGTTTTGGATGAAGCGACTTCGGAATTGGACAAAGAATCCCGAAAACAAATATACATTGTTTTAAAATCACTCTCGGAAGCCGGAAGAACCGTTGTTTTGGTGGAGCACATGATTGACGAAACCGTCGAATACGCGACACGCCAAATCCGATTGGAAAAAGGAGAAATCGTTTACGACGGTATTCCGATGAAAGAAACGCTCGTTGTTCCGACTTTTTCCAAAAAACCCGCCTTAAAAACAAAACCCGCGGCGGTTGTCAAAAACATCGTTCATGTTTACGGAAACCAGTTAAAAGCGCTGGACGGCGTTTCAATGGAACTTTACGCCGGAGAAATCACGGCGATTGTCGGCGAAAACGGATCCGGAAAAACCACATTAATCAAACATTTAAACGGTCTTTTAAAACCGACCACGGGAACCGTCGAAATATTCGATCAGAATATTGAAAAAATGAAAATCGCGGAAATTTCAAAAAACGTCGGATTGGTTTTTCAAAATCCGGACACCATGCTTTTTGAAAACACGTGCCTCAAAGAAGTTTTATTCGGCTTAAAAAATATCAGAAATGAAAACGAGAAAAAGAAAACCGGACGGAATGGAAACAAAAAAAACGCAAACAGGAGAGATGAAAATAAGAGAGATGAAAACAAGAGAGATGAAAATAAAGAAAACGAAGAAGCCGCGCTTACCGCATTAAAAGAAGTCGGGCTTTCGGATAAAATGGACATGAATCCGCGTCATCTCAGCCGCGGGGAACGCCAGCGTTTGGCGTTGGCCTGCGTGATTGCCATGAATCAGCCGATTTTAATTTTGGATGAGCCGACAACCGGCTTGGATTTAAAAGAATCGATTGAAATCATGGAGCAAATCATCAAACTTCGAAACGAAGGAAAATCCGTTTTAATGATTACGCACAGCCCGAAAATCGCGGAAATGGCGGCGGATTGCGTGATTGAAATGGCTTTCGGTAAAATCACAAGCGTAAAAGAGATAACAAACGCCGGCGCCGAAGACATGATCAAAAAAACGGATATTAGAAACGCGGATATTAAAAATACGGATCTTAAAAGCGCGAATCCTAAAAATGCGAATTTTGAAATCGCCGGAGGGATTTAAAATGGACGATATCATGCAATACGTTCCGGGAAACGGTTTTTTCCACAAATTAAACGCGATGACAAAACTGATTTTTGCCGTCGGCATGCTTTTTGCGGCTGTTTTGACGTCAAATCTCTCTTTGCTTGCGGCCATCGTTTTGTTTGTCGCGGCTCTTGCCGTCCTTTCCGGACTCGGAAAAGCGCTTTTAAAACAACTCCCCCTCCTGCTTTTCCTCAGCCTCCTTTTAATGCTGCTGACGGTTTTAACGATGAAAACGGGTAACGTTTTGTTTTATTTGATTCCGATTGGAAGCGGATATATTTCCGTTACGGATGGCGCGATTCTTTTTGCCGCCGCCATGAGTTTAAGGTTTGTCGTTTTGATTTCATCTTTTCAAATGCTTATCATTTCAACAAAACCCGGGGAATTGGTCAACACGCTTTATGTTTTGCGCGTCCCAAACGACTACGCTTTGATGTTTTTAATCGCCGTTCGATTCATACCGACCCTTCAGCGCGAAGGGGTGCGAATCAATGAAGCCCAGCTTTCCAGAGGATATCATCCGGGCGGCGGCGTCATCGGAAAAGTCAAACAAATCGGCCCCGTCATGCTTCCGTTGATGCTCAATTCCCTTTCAAAAGCGGACACGCTCGGGCTTACCATCGACATGCGCGGATATCGAAAGGCGGCGGAAAATAAAAGGAAAATAAAATACACAGGATTGGATTTCATAATAATCATAACCGTGATCATAATCTTGGGAATCATTGCCTTTTTATCTCTGAATCCGACAAGTTTTATCGTATGAACAGACAAAATTCAACCGATCTTTAAATTTTGAACAACGGAATCGGAAAAATAAGGAATTATTCGGAAAAATAATTGAATTCGGTATCGACAAAGTCATTGGAATCCAAAACGATTTCACCGTGTTGATACAAACGCTTGACTTTTTCAAGAGCCGATTCAAAATTTTCCGATTCAACGTTGATTGTTTTTTGTAATGTTTCCGTAATTTCAATTTGATATTTCATTAACCGAACCCCCGGCGACTCTTATATTTTATAAATTTTTGGTAATTCTTATGTTTTACAATTTTTTGTTGACTCTTATATTTTTTCTATTTTTTACCGATTCTTATATTTTTTCAATTTTTCCGTTACTAATCCAATGATTTTACAATTTTTCCGGAACCCATAAGCGTTTGTATACTCCGGGAGATGTAAATTCCACAAGACCCATATCCCGCAAATACTGCAATGTTTGTCGAATCTTTGCTTCCCGATTGTTGTTATCGGGAAAAAAAGCCTGAGATTTTTCCCCCAAACAGCGGACCGTATCGGATGTGAAAACATCATCGCAAAGGTTATTTAATTCTAAAAAAACCCATTTTTTCCATCCGGTAAGATGGCGTGTGACGGTGTTGAGTTTATGAATATAAGTTCGCGACAAATCCAAAGAGGGATAGTCAACCCCGGGAGAAGAAGGAATAGTATCAAGAATTTGAGCGATTTTATCGACAGATTTTAATGTCATTTCCCCGACACGAGAGGTATCATGAACAATGCTTGTGTAAATATCGACAACGGATTGTACAATAGAAGAATCATCGGAAAAGATCCCGCATTCCAGATTTCGTTTCATTCCGGAGGGCGTCAAATTCGCGGAAGTTATAATACAAAATTGATCGTCAAAAATATAAAATTTCGCATGCAATGTCGTACAATTGTAAACGTTTCCGCCGTGCAAAAGAACTCGGCGAACGGCCTCTATATCGGACGCTTTTTTATGGAAGCTCTGCAAATTTATATTCGTCACCAGACTGACATTAACCTCTTCCGGTGCCGACTTTAAAACACAAGAAAGTATCTCTGATTTAATAAACGGCGTGCAAAGTTTAATAGTCTCATCGGACTCCCGGCACAGTTCCAAAAAATCATCATAAAAGGGACGGCTCATGACTTCTATCAATCAAACACCTCCGACATAGCAAACATATATGAAAAAATATAATTGATAAGTTAATGAAGTTATCGATTATAAAATAATCATCCGAATTAAATGAATAAATAAACGAATGAATGAATAAATAAATAAATTAATTCTTCGCTTCAAATTTCGCTTTCAACCTCCCGTAAAACTCACTTTCCTCTCCCTTTGACGTCAAAAACAATTTTTCAACGATTAATTCGGGCGTCGACTTCGCGATGTGATTTTTAACCGGATTACGATTGATGATTAAATTTAAATTTTCATCGAGACCATCGGCGTCAATGCCGTCAACACGAAGCGAAATATCGCAGTTTTTTAAAATAGATTCCGAGAGGTGGGAAACGAAAAGAGAAAGCGTTCCCCCGTTTTCACAAAACGTTTCAAGCAATCCGCCGATGATTTTGGCGGACGCGCCGGGTTCGGTGATGGATTCAAGTTCGTCGGCGAAAACCGCGCGTCTTGTTCCGTTGCTTTTAGAAACAATAGAGAAGTTTTTAAGCGTCGTTTCAAAAGCGCCGGCATCCAGCGTTCCTTTGGATTTTCCGAAATAATAAAATTCTTCTATCGGAGAGAATTCAAAGTGCTCTGCCGGAACAGGAAAGCCCATGTGCGCTAAAATCAAGCATTGTCCGACCAATTCCAAAAGCGTGGTCTTGCCGCCGGAATTCACGCCGCTTAACAAAACCGCATTTTTCACATCATACGAAACCGGAACGACGGATTCCAAATCGTATTTGGACGAAAGGAATAAATTGCGGCCGTTTTTCATGTCAAAGAAAACGGATTCCTTTTTCGAATCCTCAAAATCCGGTTCCATAGAAGCGGATGGAGCGGATGAAACGGATGGAACAGATTGAGAAGATTGAGCGGATTTCGCAAAAACCGGAAACGACATTTGATAAAAATCGGCGAAACCGGCCGCCGAATACCAACAATCAAAATCCAAACATTGCTCAATCAAACGACAAACCGCGTCTTTGTATCCGGCCAGCTCTTTTGAGAGTTTTTTCTTTTGCTTTTGTTCCGATTCGGACAGCTTCGTTGAAATGTCTTTTTTAAATCGAGACAAAGAATCCAAATTCATTTTAACGGGACAAGAAATATCCTCCCCGTAAATATCGGAAAGCAACATCTCCTCATCCCGTTTTAAAGACAATGATGACGCGATTTCCGACAACGTTTCTTTTAAAAGTTCTCGATACGGTTTTGAAAGATTTGCCGTGACGACTTCTTTTAAATCGGCGCCGGACAAAATATTCATAATCTGATTGCTGTCCAACGTGAAGGTATTTCCGATTAACGCGTTTTTGAGTTTCTCGGAAAGTTCGTTCGCTTTTTTGAGCAAAATTTCATCGCACGTTGAAGAAATCATTTTCAGGCGATCCGACTCTTCGTCCGCCCCTTCATTTAAACAGCCGTCGGCATTGATTCTTTTTAAAAGCATTCGAAGATCAAACGCCTCTTTTAACGAAAATACGGAAAAAGATTCGTCCGCCGAGCCGGCGGCTAAAATCTCGGCCAAACGAAGCGCCGCGTCCAAACTTTTGAGATTTTTAACGAAAAAGGAAAGCGCGATTTCCGGAATGATGTGCTCGATATCAACGGAATCAATCTCTCTGAAATATTCGTAACCCGACTCCGGCAAATCAAAATCCGGAAAATCAAATAAAACGGCGGAATTGTAAGACATAAAATAATCCGCGCATTCCTGTTGATCCGAAACGTTGTGAACCGGAAGGTAAGATCCGAATTTTTGATGCGCTTTTAAATATGTATTTTCGGAAAACGTTAAGATCGCGCGGTCACGAATTTTAACGGACGCCCCTTCTTTCACCGGAGAAATTTGAGACAAAAGAGAGCGAATCATTTCGTTTTCATCGGAGGAAAAAGATTGCAATATCGCCAAGTGGGCTTCAATATTTTCGCGAATCTGAAAAACCGATTCCGCTTTTCTCAACGGATACGGAATCAATCGGCCGATAAAGTTTGAAGAGTATTCCGTACAGCAATGTTTTTGAATCAATTTCAATATGTTGGCGTAAAGCGTTTCCGCTTCTTTCGTTTTTAAAAAATCCTCTAAAGACACGCCGTTTTGTTCTTTGGAAAGATTTAAAATTAAAGATTGAGCCGACTTGCGCGTCATCCCTTCCACCCGGCAAAGCTCTTGAATATCTCCTTTTAAAAGTGTTTCCAAAGCCTTTTCTTCGCTGCCGAAACATGTTAAGATTCGTTTCTCCAAAATCGAGCCGATGCCCGAAATATCTCGAAGACGCAAATCTTTACCAAAGCTTTCCCCTTCCGCAATCATAAAAAAAGAAAAGAAAAGAAAACATATAAAGCTCAAATAAGCGGGGTGAAAGTGTTAAGATAATCCGAAAAACGTGAAAAAATCAGCGCGTTTTATGAAAAATACAGATCTTGAATCCAAATAAAAAATCAAACGAAACAGAAAACGCGAATAGAAATATCATAAAAACCAAAAACAAAAATAAAATATCAAAAAAACGCGGCGGCAACTTCCAAAAAAACACGCGCGCCGAAAAGCGAAAACGATCGCGCGGTTAAAAATGAAAAAAAAACGCCAACCGGTATAAATACGGAAAAAAAAGCCCGCGAATTTAAAAAATAAAGCGAAAAACGGAGTCGATAATGAAATCGCCCCGCCTCTCATTTGGAGTTATGAATCGGAATCGGAAAGGACAAATTTCGCGTTTGAGAGGTCCGTTTGACCGAGCATTCTTTTGTACATAACAAACCAAGGCGTGTCGGCAATGCCGATAACGACTTTTACAATCATTTGCCCGACCATCAGCCCGACGGAAATTTCCCAAGAAAGCCCGCCGATGAGATAAAAAGCGATGAAGACAAAAATGACGGAATCCACCGCCAAGCTGAACGCGTCCGTGACAAGAGAGCGAATCCAAATGTAGGGATTAAAAAAAGCATCCCCTTGAAACGCCAACTCTTTCGGGCGCAATTTTCTTTTGATGTAAGAAAACATATAAGTGTCCAAAAAGGAACAGATCAAAAAAGAAATCCAGCTGGCAACCGTCACGCCGGCGCTGAGAGAAAATATGGCGGACCAGGCTTCCGCGAATTCAAAAAACGGCGCGGCCGGAATGCGAATCGCCATGGCGATGAACATGACAAAAAGGACCTGCGTCGCAAACGCGATTGTAATTGCGGCCACCGCTTTTTTTCTTCCGTAAACTTCATTAATCATATCCAAAACTTGAGAAATAAACGGATAAATAATAGCGGCGGTCGGCGCGGATAAAACGACAGCGTATCCGAACCAATTCCCGAAATCGTATGTGGCCAAACGCGTGGCAATCACTTGGGAGCTGAGCAAATACGCCACATAAAAAGCGGTCAACGCCGTAAAACCGTATTCGGGATATTTTTTAACGATTTGAACGCAAGCCGCCGTGACGAGCGTCATTGCCGCCATCCAAACAATCAAAATAAATAAAAAATCATAATTCATTTAATAAACCTCGGACATAGATGAAGACTTCAAATTAAATTTTTAACAGGTGTTGTGAAGATGACTAACTTTAAATATATTTTTTGCACAATTCATAACAAAATCGATGCATGAAAGGAAAAAATATGGCACATTCAAAAGAATCCGTTTTGGAAGAAATAAAGAACACCGTTTTAAAGAGCGTTCGTCCGACACAAGCCGAAAAAGAAAAATTGGAAACCGTTCGAAAAGGCATTATGGAAGATATCGTTCGAATTGCGCAAGAGCAGAACCAATGCGATATTATTCCGCTCTCGGTCGGGTCGGCCGAAAGAAATACGTGGCTTCACGGAAATCATGACATAGATATCTTTATTTCATATCCGGAAGACCTTTCTTTTGAAGATTTCCATCAAAGAAGCCGCGCTCTTTTAACGGAGATGGCAAAAACCGGCGATTCTTGGGAAGACCGCCACTCCGAACACCCTTACATTCACATTCAAAAAGAAGGATTTGAAGTGGATTTGGTGCCGTGTTTTCGTGTCAAAAGCGGCGCGGAAATTAAATCCGCCGTTGATCGAACGCCGTTTCATTGCGCTTTCATAAAAGAAAATATTCGTCATTTGGAAAACGATGTTTTGATTTTAAAACAATTCATGAAAGGGTGCGGCGTTTACGGTTCGGAAGTTCGAACCGGCGGTTTTTCGGGATATTTGACGGAGATTTTAACGATTTATTACGGAGGGTTCGAAGGGGTTTTAAAAAGCGCCGCGGGTTGGAAATACGGAACAATCGTCGATTTGGCCGCGCATCAAACGTTGGAGCACGAGCACCCGCTTGTCGTTGTCGATCCGACCGATCCGAAACGAAACGTTGCCGCCGCTCTGTCGTTGACGAAGTTTTCTCTTTTTATTGACCGCGCTCGCTCTTTTTTAAAAAATCCGAGTTTGGATTATTTCACGCCAAAAGAATATCCGCCGATGAACGCCGCCGAATTTGAAAAGACAATGAAGGCTCGCGAAACGAAACTCATCGGCCTTTCTTTTAAAACGCCTCAAAAAGCCGAAGACACGCTTTATCCGCAACTGTTTCGAATGGAAAAATCGTTGGAAGAACTTCTGATTCGAAACGAGTTTCCAATCCTTCATACCTATTCGTGGTCGGAAGAAGAGAAAAGCATTATTTTAATGGAGTTCTTTGAAACAAGATTGCCGTCGCTTCAAAAAAGAGTCGGCCCGCCGGTTTGGAATGAAAAAAACGCGGGCGCGTTTTGTGAAAAATACAAAAACAATCCGGACACGTTTTCGTTTTCCATTGAAAACGAGAGATATGTCGCTGAAATTCACAGAAAGCACAAAACCGCGGAAGATTTGATCAGAGACATGCTTTTTAAAGAAATCGCTCTCGGAAGGCATGTTCGAGAATCCATGAAAAACGGTTATGAAATTCTTCAAGAAAAAGAAATCAAAGAAATCAAAAGCGAAAGTTTTTGGAAATTTATGAATGAAAAGTTAACGTTTCAAATCAAACCTTAACCCAACATTAACCCGACACTAACCCCGCTTTAACCCAACATTAACCCGGCCTAATCCTTTTTGCTTTTATTTTTTGTTGAAAAGCTTAAATACCGCCCCGCCCATTTTCGATTTTGAGCAAGCAAAAAGCGCGAAAAATCGGAAGTGGCGGATTTAACAAAAATATTAAATAAAAGTCACGACCTGTTTTTCGATTTTTATTTTTTGAAAAACGTCTTTTAATTTCGCTGTTTGGCGCGCCGCGTTTTTGTTGACAATGAGCGCTTTTCGGTTTTGCATTTTATTTTGCAATTCGATTTGTTTTTTGAGCCGGCAGCTCTCATATGCATTTTTTAAAAACAACCGACCGTTTCGCGAACGTGACACCGCTGCCGCCGTTTGAGTTTTTGCAGGTTGCCGCCGTTCATAAAAAGATCAAAACGACCTCCCCCTTTTTATCAAATTTTTTCAAACTCGACCGGATTCTCGCTGTTTGCGCGCCCGTTTTTACAAAATTTATCGCAAAACGGTTTTTTCAAATAATCAAATTTAAAAAAGAAAATGAAAAAAAGAAAAGAAAATGAAAAAAAAAGAGAAAAGAACAAAAGCGTTCTTTTCAAACTTAAACTTTAACGGTGTTTCCTTTCAAAACATCATCTTCCGCCACATCTAAATTTTGCTCGCCCGCACTTGTTTTAATCGTGTAGTTTCCGATCGGCTTGACGGCAAAGTTTGTCTCGCCCGTTTTCGGGCCGGTGGTCGAATACGGAACGGTGAAGGAGTAGCTTCCGTTCGCGTCCGCTTTTGTCGTTTGGTTGTAATTGAAGATACGACCTTGGTTGGTTTGAATCGTCAGCGTTAATTCGACCGACTCGTTCGGAGAGGCCGTTCCGGTTAAAACCGCGCCGTTGACAAACTCAAACGTTTTCACATAACCGGTTTGCGTTGTCGAAATGTTTTTTGAAAACACTTGATTGTAAAGCTGTTTATAGAGAGATTCTTGCTGAGACATGTAATAAGAAGAACCGTAATTCAGGGATTCGTGAACCAAACGGTATTGTTCCAAACCGACGGCGTCTAACATGTGCAAACGGAAAACCATGGAGTTGAAATATCTCTCGCTTCCGATAATCTGCGAACTTTGACCGTTAATCGTCACGACTGTGTAATAGTCTTCCGTATCCAACGTCCAAGCGGTCATCGCGTAGAATTTGCTCATTCCGGACGCCATTTCAATGTCCGTGACGATGTAGCGCGCGCCGACTTCTCCTTCTCTTGGATCAATGTCAATCAAATATCCGGTCGCCTCTTTTTCGGACTCGGCAACAAAGAAGGGAGCCGCGCCCGGAATCATTTCATCGGTGACATCGCCGCGGCGGCCGCCGACTCCGAATTGGAACGGATTGGCGTTGACCATGCGCTTTCCGATGACTTCCAGCCAATGACCGTAATCCCACCACGAAAGAACGCCGTAAGCCGTCCCGGGATATTCAAACGGAACAATACTGGCCTGATTTTCAAAATGCTCAATACCGATACCCGAAGTGCTGTCTTCAACGCCGTCGCCGTCTAAGTCCTGAAGCGGCTCGTCATAAACGCCGTGCCAATCCAAACCGACATCGGGCGTGTTGTCCCGAATCCACAAAGAAGATTCAATCCAAGCCTCGTTGGGACCGCCGGTTCCTTGCGTGTATTGGGACGTTAAGTAAACCGTCGGAACAAGAAGAACGGCGAACGCGACCAACAAAACGACGCCGACCAATATAATTTTTTCATTTCCGTTATCGGCGACTTTCGCCTTGATTTTTGAAGAGTCGCGCTTGAACTGCGCTTTTTCCCGGCGGGAAGAAACGACGACCGGTTCGTCTTTCTTTTGTTTTGCCGCTTTTTTGGAAGAATAATTTTTCTTAAGAGTCTCCCACGCTTTATCGGCCTCAATCGCGTAAAACAGCTTCATAAAGGCCCAGGACGTCAAAATGACAAGCGGGACGATGAAATAATAACTGAATCTGTTTTGCTGAACCAGCGCCCACAATAAAACAATCGTCCAAACCACCAGAAGCAATTTTTCCATGCTGTTTTGATTGACGGCAATATACGCCATCACCGGAAGAGCGAACAGCCAAACATATCCCATCAGCGAAAAGGTTGTTCCCATGTAAAGGAAATTTTCGGAAAATAAAACAAACAAAACAAAAAGAATCGGCCAAATCGCCAAAGCCGCTTTCTTGGATTTGTTGCTGACGGACGGAACGGCCATCACCACCAATATAATCACAAAAATTCCAATCAATGCCGTAAAGAAAAGCGGATTGATGGCGGAGCCGAAGAAGGGAGACGCTTCACCGATTGTTAAAGCGCCGCCTGTTCTTGTAAAGAAGCTGACAATGCCGATGAGCGCGTTTTGAACGGTGGAAGAAACCAGACTGCCGACCGCCGCGACAATGACGCCGATTCCGACCAAGGCCGTCGGATAATAAAGGCGATTTAATTTTTTCTTTTCAAGGAAGAAAGACAAAGCCCCCATCAAAAGCAGCGCGACGATACCCGCGCTCAGCGCCATGACGTGAAGGAGTTTATATTCGCCGATTTGCGGTGTGACGGCAATCATTAAAAGATCAATCACAAAAACGATGACACCGATAATTGCGATGTAAGCCGTTCCTTCCCCTTTGAGATGGTTGATGAGCATTTGAATCGTAATGTAAATGCCGATGATGAACGCGAAAAGAAGAGCTCCTTCCCAAATCAGCGTGTACGTTCCCATGGCCAATCCGGTTAAAATCGCAAACGGCAGAATGGGTTTAAAAACGGTAAGTTTTTCTTTCGTCAATTCGCCGAGTTTGAAATCTTTTCCGCGCGCTTTAATCAGCGTCATTGTGAGGAACAGAATAACAAGGGAGCTGAAAAGAACCTCAGCGACGTGGTGGTCGTTAAAGCCGATGATGCTTCGGGACAAAAACTGTCCGGGCGCAATCGCCAAGAGAAAAGCGGAAAAGAGACCGATGTTTCGGCTGTTAAAGAAGGTTTTGGCGACAAAATAAACGACGACGACACAAACCGCGGCTAAAAAACAGGGCCAGTACGCGGCAATCGTCATTGCGAACTCTTCGGATAAATTGCCGGTTAAGATTTGTAAAATTTTAATGGCGGTTGCCAAAATAATGTCATATAACGGGGCAAAAGCTTGGGGCGTTCCGTAAGGATAAGTGGTTGCCGGGTCAAACCAAAGCATATTCGGGAAATTATGAAGTAAAAAATCCACGTTTCGCCAGTGGTACCAAGGATCGTTTTCTCCGAAACGAATAAAGCCGCTTTCCAAAAAAACCCCGTCTTTGGGGAGTATCCGGATATAAAAAGCGAGAACGGCTGAGATTAATACACCGATACCGTAAAACAGGCTTTTGACAAGACCGTTTTTATCCATATTAAAAAAACCTTTTTTCCCTTTCGATTCCGATTGAACCATTTCGGCCTCAACTTGATTTTTCAAGTTTTCATTTGCCGAAGCTGAAGAAACGGGAGCGGGGTTTTGAACATTTTTTTGAGACAAAATGACAACCTCTTATGAATTAAGATAATCCAATAATAAATAAAACAATAATTCGATACAGTTATTTAATTTTACCTATAAAGGAATGTCTCTTCCTTGTTTTATTAAAAATTTGATTTTTTAAAAAGAGTAAAGTTTATGAGAGTTTAAACAATTATTTTACGTATGATTTTTAAAAATTTATCCGAACTTTCCGAATCAGAGTTCAACCGATTGATTTCTCGCGGAAAAGGGCTTGCCGATGTCGGCTCTTCCGTAGACGCCATTTTAGAAAACGTTTTAAAAAACGGGGATGACGCGATTTTAGAATATACAAAAATGTTCGATAAAGCGGAATTATCCTCTCTAAAAGTGTCAAAAGACGAAATAGAAGAAGCCGTCAAATCCTTGGATTCGAATTTAATCCGGCATTTAAAACAAGCCGCAAGAAACATTCAAAAGTTTCATGAAGCTCAACTTCCAAAAAACTTATGGTACACGGAGGATACGCCCGGAATCGTGTTGGGACAAAAAACGGTTCCGCTTTCAAGCGTCGGCTGTTATGTGCCGGGCGGCCGCGCCAGCTATCCGTCCACCGTTTTAATGACCGCGTTGCCCGCAAAAGTGGCCGGCGTCCCCGATGTCATTGTCTGCACCCCGCCGCGCGCGGACGGAACGGTGCACCCGCTCACATTGGCGGCTTGCCAAATCGCGGGCGTGGACCAAGTGTTTAAAACGGGCGGCGCGCAAGCGATTGCCGGAATGGCTTACGGAACGAAAAGTATTCCCAAAGTCGATAAAATCGTCGGCCCCGGAAATGTTTTTGTGACGTACGCGAAAATGAAAGTTCGAGAAGAAGTCGAAATTGATTTCCCGGCGGGCCCGAGTGAGGTTTTAATCATCGCCGATGATTTCGCCGATTCAAAAATGGCGGCTGCCGACATATTGGCGCAGGCCGAGCATGACCCGAATTCCGTTTCGATTTTAATCACGCCTTCCGAAAAACTTGCGAGCGCCGTTTGCGAGGAGGTCCGAAAACAATCAAAAACCGCTCAAAGAAAAGAAATCATTGATGTTTCCCTTCAAAATTCCGCCGTTTTAATCGCCGAGAATATGGAAGAATGCCTGGATTTTTCAAACAAATTCGGACCCGAGCACCTTCAAATCATGATTGACCCAAAAAAAGAAGACGACGTTTTAAACCGGATTCAAAACGCGGGCTCCGTTTTTATCGGAAATTACGCGCCCGTTCCGGCGGGGGATTATGCGTCCGGAACCAATCACGTGCTTCCGACCTCCGGTTACGCTCGAATGTATTCGGGATTGAACACGGCGCATTTTTTAAAATCGTTTACCATTCAAAGAATCAGCAAAAGCGGACTTTCCGAAATCAAAGACGCGGTCATTGACTTGGCGGAAACCGAGGGATTGTTTGAGCACGCCAACGCCGTTCGAAAACGTTTTGAAGAGTAAAAATATATAAGAATCAAAGACATTATCAAATAAAATAAAATTTACGTGTCAATTGAAAAGTAAATCAAAAAAGATAATATAGAAATAATAGAGAATAAAAAACCGGAAAGGAGAGAACATATGTTGGCGGATTATGATTTTTCAAAAGTCTCAACGGCTCACAGCACCCGAAAAGTC
The DNA here is from genome assembly GCA_034006575.1 of Methanimicrococcus sp. Lineage (GTDB taxonomy): Archaea > Halobacteriota > Methanosarcinia > Methanosarcinales > Methanosarcinaceae > Methanimicrococcus. The sequence goes on along the minus strand of JAVESN010000010.1, from coordinate 2,537 downwards.
AAAGATATGGCGGACGTTTTGATGGATCAGATGTGGGTGACGCAACCGGACCGTGTTCTTTACGATATGTATCGGGAAGTTCACTTGTCGGAAGAGGAACTTCAAAAAATGAGAAACGCTCAGCTTCGCTACGATATTACGGTCATTCCCGCGGGGATGATCGGACCCGAGTATGTCAAAACCGCCGGCCATTATCACCCCTGCCCGAAAAATTGCGGGGAAACTCTTTCGTATCCGGAAGTCTATCAAGTGATTCGCGGGACCGCCACGTATTTGCTTCAAAAGAACGATTTGTCGGATTTTATCATTGTCAAAGCCAAAGGGGGAGACGTCGTTTTAATTCCGCCGAATTACGGCCACGTCACCGTGAACGCCGAAAATGAAAAGTTGGTCATGGCCAATTGGGTGTCAGACGCCTTTCTCTCCGAGTACGAGCCCGTCAAATCCAAGGGCGGTCTGGCTTATTACATCACGGAAGACGGAATCGTTTCAAATAAAAATTATGAAAACCCGCCGCCGCTTTCGTACGGCAAACCCAAAAGCTATCCGAAAGTCGATTTGTATTCCGGAATTGATATGTACGGTCTTGTCAACGACCTTGAAAAATTGGACTTTTTAAGAAATCCTCAAAATCATAAAGAATTATTTAAAAAACCGTTTTATGACGAGGAATAAAAAAAGATATATGGTTTCATTTTGAGGGGCGCCGTTTGCTTCTCGAAATTTACATTTTTATAAAAATAAAAACGAATCGAAATCAGACAGATTTTAATACAGACGATCCTTTTTAGAAGTATGGCTCAAACGGCGGATATTTTTTCAAATATCGGAAAAAAAAAAGAAGGAGGAAATGATTCCGAGGGAATCAAAACACAGACAATTGTGTCTCTTCTCTCTCAATTCGGTTTGACCGCCGTCGGTTTTTTAAGCACGATTTATTTTACGCGCGTCGTTGACCCGGCTCTTGTCGGGATTTACTTTTTGTTTTTTTCGTATTACACGATTTTTTACCTTTTTTCGGAAAGCGGAATCGGAGAAGCGAGCGTTAAGCTGATCAGCGAGGGGCGCGACCGGAGCGAGTATTATTCCGCGTCTATGGCAATTCGCGCCGTTTATTTGGTTTTTTGCTTGATTGTTCTCGCGTTGATGGCGCTTTTTGTGCCGGCGTCTGAGATATTAAACACGAGCATTTATTGGTGGGTGGCCGCCGCGCTTTGCGTTGATTTCTTATACAACAGCCGCATTTACGCGGCTTACGCGGACGGAAAAGTGAATGCGTTTCAAACGGCTGTTTTTTTAAATATTTCGATTCGATCCGTTTTTCAAATTCTTTTCGTTTATGGGGGATATCATGTTTTCGGACTCGAAGCCGGCTTTTTTATCGGGATGATTGCCGCGATTCTTTTTACGCAAAGGTATATTGATTTAAAATTCATCCGGTTTTTAAAGAAACACCTTCGAGCCGTTTTAAAATACGCCGTTTTGATTTTTTTGGTCATGAGCTGTTACATCGTTTATCAAAACATTGACGTCGTTATGATCGGGTGGTACATGACGGAAACCGATGCCGGCATTTACAGAATCGTTTACCAGTTTTCCATGCTTGCCGGGCTTGCGGCCAATACGATGAAAACTGTTTTGTATCCGAAATTCAGCGCGTGGAATGAGGAGAAAAAGAACGCGCTCATTTCGGAAAATTTAAAAGCCGGAGTCACTTTTTCATTGATGCTGGCCGTTCCGATTTTTTTCAGTTTTTTAATTCTGGGAAATGATTTTATTCGTTTGTTTTACGGCTCTTCTTACTTGCCGGGCGTTTCCGCTTTGTATATTTTATCCTTCATTCAAATCATCACAGTTTTTATGTACTTGCAATGCATTTGTTTAAACGCGATCAGCCATCCGAAATTCGCTTTTTTGTCGGTGGCCGCCGGCATTTTCGCGAATGTAATCCTAAACATGATTTTAATCCCGAGTTACGGATTGTCCGGCGCCGCTTTAGCCACCGTTTTTGCCATGAGTTTAAACACTGCCGTCACATATCTTTTCTTAAAAAAAGTGATTGACGTTAAATACAATTGGAAATCTGTATGGAACATGACTTTTGCATCCCTGTTGATGTGCGTGTTTCTTCTCGGATTTAAACAAGTTCTCCCGATAACAAACCTTGTTTTTCTTTTAACCGCCTTTACCGCCGGTGGTCTTTTGTACGGTTTTTTGATATTAAAAATCGACCGGATTATCAGAAATAAAGTAGCGGAAACCGCCGCGTCTTTTGGAATAAAATGGCCGGGATTTCTTTAAAAAGAGAACCCCTCATTCAAATTTAAACAAAGCGATTGCGTTTAAAAGCATTGCATTTGAAAGCATTGCAATTGAAAATATTGCGGTTGAAAGCATTGCAATTGAAAATATTGCGTTTAAAAGCATTGCATTTGAAAGCATTGCAATTGAAAATATTGCGGTTGAAAGCATTGCAGTTGAAAATATTGCGGTTGAAAGCATTGCAATTGAAAATATTGTGTTTGAAAATATTGCAC
>JAVESN010000034.1:0-16532 GCA_034006575.1 Methanimicrococcus sp. | reverse complement strand
ATTGCGTTTAAAAGCATTGCATTTGAAAGCATTGCAATTGAAAATATTGCGGTTGAAAGCATTGCAGTTGAAAATATTGCGGTTGAAAGCATTGCAATTGAAAATATTGTGTTTGAAAATATTGCACTTGAAAAGACGGCGATTTTTAAAGAAATCGGAACAAAAATAAAAACGTTTTTTCTCTGAATTGAAGATATTTTCAGTTGATTGAAAAAAAGAAAAAAGGTTTGCAAAAAAATTGCAAACTTATTTTTTAAAACTTATTTTTTAAAACTTGTCTTTTAAAACTTGTTTTTTGAATTAAACTTTTAAAAATACGATTACATCATCGGGGGCATTCCGCCCATTCCGGGGCCGCCCGGCGGCATCGGCGCCGCTTTTGCGGATGCGATGACGTCGTCGATTCGAAGAATCATGATGGTTGATTCGGTTGCGGCGTTAATGGCTTGCGTTTTAATTCGAAGCGGTTCAAGAACGCTGTTTTCATACATGTCCTCGACTTTTCCGTCATAAACGTTGAGACCGGCGTTTTTGTTTCCTTTCTCATGCTGGGCTTTCATTTCGGCAAGCATGTTAATCGGGTCCAATCCTGCGTTTTCGGCAAGGGTTTGCGGAATGATTTCAAGCGCGTTTGCGAATTTCGCAACAGCCAATTGTTCTCTGCCGGAAAGAGTTGCGGCGTATTCTTGAAGGCGAAGGGAAACTTCAATTTCGGGAGATCCGCCGCCGACAACGACTTTTTTATCTTCGATTGCGACGCCGACGACACGAATGGCATCTTCCATGGCGCGGTCTAAGGCGTCGACGACATGGTCGGTTCCGCCGCGGAGGAAAAGAGAAACGGTTTTTGTTCCGGGACATCCGGTCACATAAATCATTTTAGAGCCGGTGGTTTCTTTTTCTTCGACCAATCCGGCTTCACCGAGATCGGCGGCCGTGATTTCGTCAATGCTTGTCAAGATTTTGGCGTTTGTCGCTTCCGAGAGTCGGGTCATGTCGCTTTGTTTGATACGGCGGGCGGCCAAAATACCGGCTTTTGCCAAATAATACTGAGCCAAATCGTCAATTCCTTTTTGACAGAAAATGACATTCGCGCCGGAAGCCAAAACTTTGTTTATGATTTCTTTGAGCATGGCTTCTTCTTGAGCGATGAAGCTGAGCATTTGGTCCGGAGACGAAATTTTGATTTCGGATTTGGTTTCCGTCTTTTTGTATTCAATCGGCGCGCCGAGAAGAAGGATTTTCGCGTTTTGAATGCGGGTCGGCATGTTCGGGTGAACGCGCTCTTTGTCAATAATGACACCGTCAATCAAAACGGAATCTTCAATGCTGCCGCCGGCACGTCTTTCAACTTTAATGTTGTCGGTGTCCGCAACGGTTTTGCCGTTGGCGTCCTTTTTAACAATCGAGCGAACGGCTTCAACCGTTAAGTTGGAAAGTTTTTCTTTGTGCGCTTCCGCGCCTTTTCCGGTGATTGCGGTTGCCGCGATTTTCTTTAACATTTCGACATCGTCAACGGAAACGTCTAAGGCGATGGAGTTGACGATTTCTTGCGCTTTTTCAGAAGCCATCAGGTATCCGGCGGAAATGATGGTCGGGTGAATGCCGTCTTCTAAAAGGTCTTCGGCGTTTGCCAAAAGCTCGCCGGCCAAAACGGCGGCGGTCGTGGTTCCGTCACCGACTTCAGCGTCTTGGGTTTTTGAGATTTCGACAATCATTTTCGCGGCGGGGTGCTCAATATCCATTTCTCTTAAAATCGCGGCGCCGTCGTTTGTAACGATGACATCTCCCATGGAATCGACAAGCATTTTGTCCATTCCTTTGGGGCCCAGCGTCGTTCTGACTGCTTCAGCCACCGCTTTTGCGGCCATAATATTGTTATTTTGAGCATCCGAACCTCTTGTTCTTTTGCTGCCTTCACTTAAAATAAAAATCGGTTGTCCTGACAAATGAGAATCCTCCTTTTTTACATACTGATAATCATGAAATAATAAAAATATCAAACGGCGAATAAGCCGAAATCTGAAAATTGCAAAACCGTAAAATCGCCGATGTAAAACCAAGCATCAAAGAGGCTGCGGGATACATTCGGCAATCAGATTTGGAATTAATCTAATGTAAACACTTCTATATAAGAATTGCCCTCAAGGATATTAAAAAAAGACAACGGAAGGCGGAAAGAGATAAGAGAGAAGAAAAAAACAAAAAAGAGGAATTAAAAAAGAAAGCAAAAAGGAAGAAGAGAGAAGAAAAGAAAAAAGAATCGCCCTCTTTTTCAAAAATGAAAACAAATCCAAAGCCGAATTTTAAAAAATTATTGAGGAGCCTCGGCGTTTGTTTTTTCATCTGCCGTTTTATCCGTTTTTTCATCTTCCTTGTCGTCTGTTTTCTCTTCGATGCCGCATTTAGTTTCTTCCAAAGAAACGGGTTCTTCCAAGATTTCAATTTTGATTTTTGTAACGCGCTGTTCGTCGGCTTCTAAAACGGTGACTCTCATTGTTTTATATGTGAAAACTTCGCCGACTTTTGGAATACGCTCAAAAACGTCCAACGCCCATCCGCCGGCGGTATTATAATTACATTTGAAATCTCGATTGTCGATTTCCAAATAATCAAAGAGGTCATCCAAATTCATGTTTCCGTTGACTTCATAAATTCCGTCTCCCAAATCAACGATTTCTTCAACAATTTCATCGTATTCGTCCCAGATTTCGCCGACAAGTTCTTCTAAAATATCTTCCATCGTGACCAGGCCTTTGGTGCTGCCATAATCATCAACGACGACGGCCAAATGCGTTTTTGCCGCGCGCATTTCCGATAAGAGCGGAGAAATATTCATCGTCACGTAAGCGAACGTCACCGGTTTTAACAAAGAGCGGATATGAACGTTTCGGCGCATCGCCACACGAATCAAAACGTCTTTGACGTTAATAAACCCTAAAACGGCGTCCAAGTTTTGATCGTAGACGGGAATTCGGGTGTATCCTTTATTGACAATCACTTTCAGAATCGAATCCAAATCGTCGTCGACGTTAATCGCCACGATATCGGAGCGCGGCGTCATAATTTCTTGAACCATAATCTCATCAAAGTCCAAAGCCGACTGAACCAGTTCGCTTTCATCTTCTTCTAAAATGCCTTCTTCTTCGATGGATTCGATGATATATTTCAATTCGCTTTCCGTAACGGACGGTTCATTTTCAATTTTACCGGGATTAAAAAAATTAATTAAGCGCACCAAAATAAAAACGATCGGCGAGAGAACAATCATAGAAAGCTGAACCGGTCTTGAAAGAATCATGGCAACTTTTTCGGAGTTGGATTTGGAAAGGCTTTTGGGAAGCGTTTCTCCGAGGATTAAAATAACAATGGTCATCACAACGGTTGATACCGCCGCAGCTGTTTCTTTTGGCATGAATTGAGTGAAGAGGACCGCCGCAATAGAGGCCAAAGCGATGTTGACGACATTGTTTCCCACCAAAACCGTAGAAATAAACTTATCATAATCTTCCGTTAATTTTAAAACACGATTTGCCGACGCATTTCCGTCTTCAGCTTTTCTTTTGATTCGAATTCGATTGACGGTCGAATAAGATGTTTCTGCGGCCGAAAAAAAAGCGGATAAAACCAATAAAACAAAAAGCGATATAATCCAAACAGTCGTTGATTCCATAATTGATACACTCTTAAAAACCAAGTCCGACGGGAAATGATTTTAAAAATTGATGAGATAAATGATTTAATAATATTTGCGTTGCCGTTAATAATAGAGCATATGGAATATAAACATATTTAAAATAAAACATAACAGATAAAAATCAATAAAACAGCATGTATTAATAGAATCAAAAGAATTTGAAACTTAAAAAAGAGGAAATCATGGCAGCAGATAACAATACAATACAATTAATCTACATCGGAATCGGTATTTTCGCATATTTTACGATTTTATATTTAACGATTCGCGATTTACGAATTTTCAGAAGAACCGGATACATGTCATACCGGAAAGGAGCCTTAAAAGGCATCATCGCATCAACTTTGGCGCTTGCCGGCATTTTTGTCATCCCCTTTATGGAATTGCTTGGAATCGCGCTTGTATTTGTCGGCATGATGGTGAACCAAAAAGGAAAACGCGAAACGATTTTTACAACCGCCGGCGCCTTAGACCGTTTTTTGGGAAAAACCGATATTGTTTTAACGGATGCTGAAAAAAGAGAAAATTACGAAAAATATCTCGCCGATAAGAAGCAAGCCGAAAAGGAAAAAGAAAAAGCGAGCCGACGCGAAAAAATGAAAGAACAAAGAGAAAAGGATGAGGATGAAAAATCTTAGTTTTTCGAGTAATATATTTAAATCCTGAAAAAACGTCGTTTGCCGTCTCATCAAATATAAAATAGGAGCGATAATGCGCATGCCGTTAAAAAGACACGTGGCAGGCACACAACGGACATGCGGCAGACATACGGTAAACACAAAAATGTATGGCGGCCACACGGCAAATACAATGAATGCAAACGCCAATTGCAAAACCGACCGTTGGCTTTTAAAAACTTAAAACGAAACGGCGCTCTTTTTTAATTGTTTTATATCAAGAAATTAAAAAATGGCGGATTAAGAAGCGTCCGCCGTTTTTCTTATAATTTCATCAATATCTTCTTTTAAGATTTCCGGAATGCCTTCAATGCCGGCGCTCAAGAATCCGCGAACGATTAAACCGGTGGCTTCGGCTTCGTCCAATCCGCGCGTCATTAAGTATTCCACTTGTTCGCGCGCGATTCGGCCGATAGCGGCTTCGTGGGTCATTTCAACGTCCATGGCATGCGCCTCAAGCGCAGGAATCGCTTTTTGAGAGCCGTTTGCGTTTAAAACCAAACCGTTGCATTCCAAATGACCGTAAACGCGCGGCGCGTTTCCGATGATGTCGCCGCGAGAGATAATTTCGCCGCCGACGGTAATCGTTCGGGAAATAATTTCGGTTTTGGTATTGGGCGCGTTGAGGTAAACTTTGCTGCCCATATCTAAAACGGAGCCGGGATGACCGACAGCAATCGTGTTAAAATAAGCCGTTGCGCCTTCTCCGTTTAAAAACGCGGACGGATTCGTTTGAATGGATTTTGCCGGTTTTAAACAAACGTAATTGTTAATCAGCTGTCCGCCTTCCTCGATTTGAATCCCCGTTCTCGGGCGAACCTCAACCGATTCGTCCCAGTCATGAATCATTGAAAAAGTCAATTTTCCGTTCTTTTTAATGAACATTTCCGAAACCCCGATATGAAGCGCGCGTTTGACACGATCGTGCGTCAGACAGCCCGTCACAATTTCAATTTCAGCTCCTTCCTCAACAATAACGATATTGTGAACCGTTTGAAGCGCTTCTTCCGAGCCGATGAGCAAACAGGATTGAACCGGCGTTTTGATTTTAAATCCCGGAAGAACGCGAATGAAATAACCGTCCGACTCTTCCACAAAACTGCGCGCCGTATACTTATCCGCGTCCGGACTGACCAACTTCCACCAATACTCTTTCGCCCACTCATATTTGGCCAAAGCTTCCTTAACGGGCATCACTTCCAACCCTTTTTGAGAAGAAGAGTGGAGAGAAACGGTGTTGTTGTACATCAAAAAGTCGCCGCCGGAATGTTTGTTATCCGTAGAGATGCCGACATTTGAAAGAGAGGTTTTGAGCATGGAATCCAAATCCTCCATTTTCGAAACTTTTAAAGATTCGTCGGGGATGTGATACTGTTTCAAATCCACGTGACCGCCGTACATCGCCTCTTTATCCAACGATTTTTGAACGCGTTTAACCATATCCAAAGGGAAAGCGGCGCCGGACGATTCCGCGGGAGAAGAAGTGCCGGACGATTCCGTCGGGGAGTAAGTTTCAAATGTTTCTTTGGAAGTTTTGACCGGCTCTTTGGATGTTTTAACCGATTTTTTAGGAGAAGTTTTAACCGAATCCTTCGGAGAAGTTTTAACCGAATCCTTCGGAGAAGTTTTAACCGAATCCTTCGGAGAAGTTTTAACCGATTCTTTCGGAGAGGAGGTTTTAGTCATTTTTTTCACCCGTTTTTTTCAATTGGCATTGAAAGCATTCGCCGTATCCCTGCGTTTTGATTTCGGTGAGCAGCGTATTGGGATTTCCGGAACATTTGACGGTTCCGTCACATAAAATATAAGCATTGTCGGCGCCTAAGTAATCTAAAATTTCACCGGTGTGCGTGATAACCAAGGCGGATTTGTGTTTGGAATCTTTGACGGCGCAAGACCTGTGATTGCAAATCAGTTTTCGGATGGTGTTTCCGACTTGCGCCATGTTGACGGGATCGACGCCCGACTCCGGCTCGTCCAGTAAATAAAAATCGGGGCGTTGAACGCTGAGCTGCAGTAATTCCGAGCGTTTAATTTCGCCTCCCGAAAAACCGACGTTGATGTCGCGGTCTAAAAAGCGTTCCATATCGATGGAGCGCGCCATTTCGTTCAAATTCAATAATTTGCGGTCGGATTCGATTTCAAGCAAATCGCGCAGTTTAACGCCGACGATGTTTGGCGGTCTTTGAGACATGATACCGATTCCCATTTTCGCGCGCTCGTTAATCGGCGTTTCCGTGATGTCTTTTCCTTTGAAAAAGATTTTACCGGAAGTGATTTTAAAATTGGAAAATCCCATAATCGTACCCAAAAGCGCGGATTTTCCGGCGCCGTTTGGCCCGAATAAAATTGTCGTTTCCCCTTTTCCGACAGAAAGAGTGACGTCTTTTAGAAGAGGACGTCCGGCAACGTCCACGTTTAAATCCTCAATTTGAAGCATCGTTTTGACTCCTGGCTAATATATTTATGAATCTAAATACAATAAAGAAATAAAAAGGTTCTCAATGGTCAATAACAGTCCTCTTTTGTGTGATACTCATATATAAGTAACGGGTATCAAAAAGATACTGTGTGATAAATTAAAAAGTTAAAATTAAAAAGAAGCGGCAAGAGAGAGTTGAATCCACCCGACGGAAAGGATAATGAGAGACAGGGTTAAAAAGAAGGAGACAAAGAAAATCCCGTCTTTTCTTTTAAATTTTAATTCGTTCATGGACGTTTTACCGATTCCCGTATATCCTCTGTTTTGCATGGCTTTTGAAGCATTATCCGCCGAACGAATGACGGATTGGACCAATCCGGTTGACAGAATTTGAACCGTTTGAAACGGGTTTTTCAGAGAATTAAAAGCGCGTGCTTTGAGAGAAAATTGAAGTTGGGACGCAACGGATATGAGAAGCGGGATGAATCGAATCGTCAAAAGAACCATAAACGCCAAGTCATGAGACGTCATATTTATCCGGCGGAGAGGAAGCGGGCGAATCATCTTTTCGATTCCTTGAACCAGGGCGGATTGTTTGGTTGTCGCCGTTAATAATGAGGCGAATAGAATCAATAAAATGAATTTTAAAGCGACACCGATGCCGGTTATAAAGCTGAAAACGCTCAAATTAATGAATATATATTGGTTTTTGAAAAATGAAATTTTATATACCAACGGATTTTTAAGAGGAGAACCGTCTTCAAATATTTTTGTTCCGAAATCGTCGGATTTGATTGAAAAATCTTGAAAGTTCTCTTCGGAAAGCTCTTCAATCGAGAGTTTTTTAAAGCGGGGATAATTGGGCTCACGCGGTTTTTCAAGGGTGAAAGCATAAAGACCGATGTAAAACTCAGACTCCGCCGGCACTTTACGATGACAGGAGAGATCATAAAACGTAATCGTGTCCGGTGCGGGAGCTGCCGAATAATAACGAAGAACATAAAAATCCGTGTGCTCATCGTCAAAAATAATCACATTTTGATTCCGATTTTTTAATTGATGATCCATCATATCCACCGACAATGAAACATCCGAAAAAACCGGAACGGGCGCAAATAAAAAATGAAGGAGAAAAACGATGAGGATGAAAAAAAACATCGGTTTAATGGAAAATAAAAGCTTTTTAAGGGAGAGGCGCGCGATGAAAGCAACGAAAAAAAACAAAACGAGAAGAGAAAACAAACTCCAGATACGATGAACATTGAAAATAACGAGGCTTAAAATCATCAAAGTAACAATCTTTGTTCGAGGGTCTAATTGATGCAAAAAAGATTTGCCGTCAATATAGGGGAGAAATTGTTTGTGCATATTTAATCGATTTTTAAAAAATTAATTTAAATTTATGTTTCCGTTTGTGTTTTATTTTCGTTTGCTTGTGTTTTATTTTCGTTTGCTTGTGTTTATGTTTTATTCGCATTTTGCTTTTGATTTTGATTGTTTTGTTTTTGATTTTGCTTGTGTTTTATTTACATTTTGTTTTTGCTTGTGTTTTATTTATATTTTGATTTTGCTTGTGTTTTATTTATATTTTGTTTTTGTTTGTGTTTTATTTACATCTTGATTTTGCTTGCGTTTTATTTGAATTTTGCTTTTGCTTGTGTTTATTTACATTTTAATTTTGCTTGCGTTTTATTTGAATTTTGATTTTATTTTTATTTTTTGGGTTTCATCCTTCTTTGTATATTTTAATCTGTTTTTGAAATCAGTTTTAATATTTCAGAAGCCGCTTTTTCGGGATTTGGAACAACCTCAGAAACGGGGATTCCGCCGTCGCGAAGTTTTTTGAATAAATCGATGAGGTCCGGAAGAGGATATTTTTCGGAATCGATATATTGGGACAGATTGCCGTCAAACGCGATTTCTCCTTTGTCAAAAACAATGATTCGGTCCGCTTTAATCAAGTCTTGAGGATTATGACTGATGTAAACAAGCGTTTTGCCGCGTTTTTGAAGTTGATCAATCATGTTAAAAACACGTTTTTCGGCGGCCATATCCAGCATGGACGCCACTTCGTCTAATATGATGCATTCCGGATCCATGGCGACGGTGCCGGCAATCGCGACGGCTTGCGCTTCACCGCCGCTGAGAGAGGCGGGATCTTGATTTGCCAATGATTTGAGATGAAATGTTTCTAAAACTTGAGAAACGCGATTTTTGATTTCGTTTCGATTTAATCCGAGGTTTTCGGGGCCAAAAGCGATATCTTCTTCAACGGTGCTTCCGACGAATTGAAGGTACGGGTTTTGAAAAACAATTCCGACTTTGCGCCGGATTTCAGAAAGATTGGATTTTTTGCTTGTTTCTTTGCCGAAAACCATCATTTTTCCGGACGTCGGAAGCAAAAGACCGTTTAAATGATAAGCAAACGTCGATTTGCCCGAACCGTTTAAACCGGCAATGACGGTAAACTCTCCTTTGTAAATTTTCAAAGAAATATTTTTCAAAATAGGCTCGCTGTCCGGATATGAAAATGAAAGGTGAACGGCTTCAAACGCAACTTCTTTAGAAGACTCGTCTGCCGATGATGAAAATGGATTCGGCGCTTTATAAGAACAACTCGCCCGAGGGGAGTTTAAACTTTCAACCGAATCGACACATAAATTTTCGGCCGAATCGATACCTATATTTTCGGTCGAATCGACACATAAATTTTCGGCCGAATCGATACCTATATTTTCGGCCGAATCGACACTTAAATTTTCGACCGAACCGTTATTTGAGTTTTTTGAGCCATCCGTTCCGAACGGATTTTTTGAATTGTTTCGGGTTTCAAAATTCATATGTTATCCTCTGTTTCTGTTTTTTGAAACGGCGTTTGATTTTTGGCCGAACCGAAATTCACTTTTTGAATCAAACGCGGAGCGACTAATCCGACAAATAGTGATTTTAGGAAATCACTGAAAAGGAACGGAAGAAATCCGGTTGTAAACGCGATGGGCAAAGGCAACCGACTTGAAAAAGACAAATGGATTGTGCCGATAAACAATATCAAAAGACTTCCCAAAGCGGCGATGAAAAATAAGAAAAGAGAATTTTTAAATAAAGAAATTGAAGTTTTAGACCTGAGAATATCACTTAAACCGCCGACAAGGATTGAAACCGGAATGAAAGAATACAAATAACCTCCCGTCGGACCGAAAAAAATACCGATTCCGCTGCTGCCGCCTGCAAAAACGGGAAAGCCCACACATCCGACAATCAAATAAACAATAACGCTTATCGTTCCCCAATTGCGTCCCAGAGTCACGGCCGCCAGCAAAACAAAAAAGGTTTGCAATGTAAAAGGTATCGGGCCGAACATGATTCTTATATACGCGCCGACCGCGATAAGCGCGGCAAAGAGAGCGGCAAAAACCATTTTTTTAATTTTATCGGAATCATAGTCGACGGATTCGTTCATAAACATCACGTTTTGTTTTTAAAAAAATAAACAATAAAAGACAATAATAAAAAATAACAATTAAGCTTATTGTAAACCAATGAATAAATGAAAGTAAACATTGTTTTTTGATATAAATAGTTTATGAAAAATAAGCGAACAAGCAACAAATAAAGAGAAAAGAAAAGAAAAAAATAAAATTTGTATCCGTTTACGGTATCATTTCTTTGGAAAAAGAGAAGAAAAAATATCCCGTGATTTGGATTTAGATTCTTCCATTCTTTTTTTGTGTTTATTGGGAAACATATCCTTTTCAAATTCATAAAACGATTTGTAAAGTTTTTGGCCCATAAAATCACTCCGACCGTTTATTGTAATGCGGCGATATTGTATAAGTTTTATTTTTTTCTTAACAACAATCAAACACTCTTTTTCTCAACCGTTTCCAAAACTTTTTGAAATTCTTGAGTCCATTCGGAATCTTGAATCATCCATTCAATAATTTTTCCTTCTTCTTGTGCTTTTGAAAAAGCGGGGTCCATGGGAAGACGCGCAAGAATTGATGTTTTGAAATCTTCCGCCGCTTTTTCAATGCCGTCGGAATTGTAGAGATCGATTTTAACATCACAATGCGGGCAGATTAAACCGTCCATGTTGCTGACGATTCCGACCAGCGGCACGTCCAATTTTTGAAGGAACGTCAATGATTTTCGAACGCTTGCCAAAGCGATGTCTTGCGGAATTGTAACAATTATCGCGCCGTTGTTTTTGGGCAAAAGTTGCATAATGCCAAGCGGCTCATCGCCGGTTCCGGGCGGCAGATCAATGATTAAGTAATCCAAAGCCCCCCATGAAACGTCGGTAAAAAACTGTTGAATCGCGCCGGCTTTGGCCGGACCGCGCCAAATAACGGGCGTGTCGCTGTCCGGCAAAAGCAAACCGATAGATATGACGCTGAGATTTAAATTCGGAGACGGTTTGACCGGAATCATTTTTTCGTTTTCCACTTGCAAGTCTTCGGGAGAGATTCCAAATATCGCGGGAACGCTGGGGCCGTGAATATCGCAATCCATTAAACCGACATGATTCCCGCGCGCGGCAAGTCCGGCCGCAAGAGCGCAGGCCACCGTGCTTTTCCCGACGCCGCCTTTTCCGCTCATCACGACAAAAACATTTCTAATCAAACTCATATCAACCGCAGGACTCTTTTTGGGGGATGACTCCGGCTGAGATTTACGAACAACATTTAATTCTGTCATAAAATCACCAATTTTTAAAAGATATAAGAGGAATGAAACAAATGGTTTAAAAGAGTGACTCTCAAAATAAAAAATAAACAAACAAAAACAAACAAAAACAAACAAAAACAAACAAAGTCGAATCAAACAGCAAACGGAAAAAAGCAAGACGCGGTTTGACACTCATTCTAAAATAAAAACGGAAAATAAAAATAATAAATATTAAAAACCGGATTAATCTTCGGCTTTCTTTTGGAACTTGCGAATAACATCTCGAATTAAAACGATGTCCGCCGCGGTAACCACCCAGCGATAGGGAATGATAATACCCTCGCCGGCAACGTCAAAAACATCGGTATTGACATAATTGGAAATAATCCCGGAGACGGCTTGGCTTTCAACGTCAATAATCAAATCAGCGACTTTACCGACATAAATACCGTTAACGGTATAGATGTCAAGTCCGAAAAGTGAAGTCAGTTCAATACGCATAATTTCTCTCGCCTTTGAATAAATGTGTGAATAATTAAATAAAATAATTTTTTGTTATAAAATTGGATGAATAGAGTATAAGATAGAGATACAATATAAATTATTTGTTTCTTTTTATAACTTTTGATAAACGGCTCTTAAAAAGATTCAAAATGAAGAGACAGAAAAAACATCAATCGTTTTCAAAAATTAAAATCACGAAACAATCAAAAACGCTATCCGCTTAACAATTTCAATTCCTTATTTATTCAATCGATGATTTGATTGCAATTTTTATTCAGCTTTTATTCTGTATTTATTCCTTTGCAACTTTTGTTTCGTTTTTCGTTTCGTTTTTCGTTTCGTTTTTCGTTTCGTTTTGTATTTGGTTCAATTACAAATTTCATTCCGTATCTTATTCGGATTTAAATTTTATTCCGCTTTTCATTCTATTTTGAATAAAACCGTTGTAAAAACCGGACCGCGAACATCAATTTTCTTTTTATTTCCGGTGATGTAGCGCTGTCCCAAATCCGTTAATCTCATATTGACTTCGGAAAGCATTTTAACCATGCGAACGCGCGATTCGTGCTCGCCGGCGCCGGCCATTACGGCTTCTTCGGCTTCCGCCGCCGCTTCTGCCGCAAATGCGCCGACAAATGTCAATCCGGTTCGCGCCGAATGATTTTCAAGCGCCTTTTCCCATTTCTTTTGATTCGGAACGCCGAGGAGGTCGCCGTTGTAAGCCACGATTTCATTAAAGGCCGCCGGTCCCGCTAAAGAGGTGTCGGATTCGGGCTCGGTGATGGAAACCGTGACTGTTTTGCCGCACAACTCTCCTTTCCACACTTCAAAAGAACAGGGACTCGCTTCTTTTCCGTACGTTTTGTATCCGTCAACAATCGCCTCTGCAATTTCTCTTCCGGCATCCGTTTTCGGGACTTTAATCAACTCGACTTGCCGCGACAACTCGGCATCCGACATTTCCCAGTCTCCATACTGCGAAAACTGCGGGTACGTCATGGAACGCATATCTTTTGCGTCATAAAGAATCATGGCCAAACGCTCAACCCCGAGACCGAGATTCATGACCGGCATCGGAATGTCATATTCCGACAAAGCCGGCGCTGCGTAAATGCCGAAAGTCGCGACTTCAATCCAGCCGTCACTGTATTTTGTGTCCGAGCCGTCCAATTTCGGGTGGTAGGCATAAACTTCGATTTGAGTATCGGGCGCGTAATATTTGCTGCGTTTATTATCCGGGCGGAACATGAACTTTTCAAACCCGAATTGAGAAAGCAAGCCTTCGGCAACCATTTTCCCGTGATCGACGGTGACGTTTTCATCCATAATCACACAGGACGCGGAATAATAAGTCATCAAACGAGAAGCGTCTTCTTGTTGCTCCCTTCGGAAACAGCGGTCGATTGAAAACAGTGAAAACGGCGGCTCGTTTCGCTCAAGAAGTTCGGAAAGCGTGATAAACCAGCCGCTGGTCATGTGACTGCGAAGGGTTTTGCTTGTGCCTTCCGGTTTGAGTTCTTTAAATTCCGGGAAGACTTTGTCAATCAATTCGGTCACGACGGTGTCGGCCACACCCAATTGCTCGGCCAATTCGGAAACCAAATCGTCTCCTTCAATCGTTCCTTTTTTGTAAGCATGAAGCACTTTTCGAATAATTTCGATACCGGAATCATCGATTCCGTCAACGATTTCTTTAATCTTTCGGATACGTTCATCCGAAATGCCGACATTCGGGCGCGGAAGTCCGGCCAAATAGAAACAGCGGTCCAAAACGGCCGGCGCCTCGTCGCCGAATTGTTTGTAAATGTCGCGCTCTTCAACGATGAGCGGATTCATGTATTCGGCAAAGCCCATTCTCATATACGCTTCACGCAGTTTTTGAATGGTTTCATAAACCGGATGCGGTTTCCCGAATGCCGGCTTCATTCGCGGATAACTTTCTTCAAGCGTTGTTTTTCGGATGTATTTTCCCGATTCAATCCACGTTTTTTCAAAGTTTTCATTTTTTTCCCGACGGACCTGCTCCGGATCAAATTTCATAATATTGCGCCTCAATTTTTCAAAAGAATAATATTTAAAATAAATCATCAAAGAATGAAGATTCTAAATCATTTAAGAATAAATAAAGATTCCTTCTCGGCGACTTCAAAAATAAAAAAAGAAATGAAATAAAAGAAAACAAAAAATAAAAGTAAAAACGAAAAAATAGAAAAATTAATTAAAATCCGAGGTTAAAAGAAATCGCGGCTCCCGAAATCAAAACGCCGGCCGCAAATCCTAAAATAGCCCCCGTGTTTAAAAACGGCAATCCCGCCTGCGGTTTTCCTTTGGAAACCATGTACATTAAAAAAGCGAAACCGGCAAAAGTGCCGATCATTGCCGTTAAAGTGGGCGTGGAAATCCACCCGTCATACTCCATGAAAGTGTTTGCCGAAATCACCAGCAACGTCGGAATAATAGCGTCTCCCAACCCCATAAAGAGAGCGTCGGATTTTTTCTTTTTCGTTTGAATTTCAACGGCGGCCTTCTCCCCGTCCGCGACAAGAACGGATACGATTGATTCGGTTTTGACGGAGCCGTTTGGAGGAATGTTCGCATCGGATGGCGACTCTGTTTTACACGCGGTGTCGGGTTGGGGGAGTGAATCCTTCTTTTGATTCGAAAAGTCATCGGAAAAATCGCCACCCGCATCGTCGGAAAGATCATCGGAAAAATCTTCATCGATGTAAGAATAATCCCATGTCCTCGGAATCACAAACAATATCGGTAATTTCATGTCCATGATTCCGTTTGCCAATGTCAGCATATGTTTCGTTTTGTAAACGGAAATGAAATCATAAATCAATAATCCGATCATCAAAAGAATAATCGGGACATAAGAGATAGAAACCCCAATCACCGTGCAGGCGCCGACGGCAATCACCAATCCCGCCAAATCAATGACGTACCATTCCGGATATTTATAAATCAAAACCGTAAAAAGGACCGCCGCTAAAGCGGAGAGCGCGAAAAATAAAGAGGTATCGGAAGAGCCGATGAGTTTATCCAAAAACGTCGCAAAAACGTAGTAAAGCGTAACGCTGATGGACAAATAAACAATGCTGCGAATCACAAAGGTTTTGTTGATTTTAATCAAAAAGATGAGAAGAGCGGAAAACACCAATAAAAGAACGATGTAATAAACGGCGTAGCCGACATTTTCCGGATTTTCCGGCGCCGGCAAACTTTCGATATAATCCGTTTGGGCCATCCAAAGCGAACCGACTTGAACGATCAAAATGAAAAGCGCCATTATAAAATAAGGTGCCATGTCTTTGATTTTATTTGAAAATGATTTTTTGGAGTCCAAGAAAAAACCTCGTTTTGCGAATAAAAAGATAAATAAATCCATGAATTAAATCGGAAAGATAAGTCATTTAACACGAAGGGGAAGAAAACCATTCCTGTGAAAGGATGAAATCAAGTTACTTAGAACGGCATTGACAAACCGGGATGAAACAAATTAAGAAAATGTATATCAAAGAATGTATGAAAACGAAATCAATAAACATATTTTGATTATCAAAAAGAGGTTAATATTTATATACTTTCGTAAACATTTAAAAATGAATACGAACTTTGTAAAAAGAATTCAAACCATTCGAAAACATTGAAAACCCGCTCAAGCCCGTCCGAACAACCAAAATTGAAACGATTTCAAAATCATTCAAACGGCCGGGAGGGAGGAAAACATTCCGTATCCATTTCACATTTACACGTTTACACATATTCATTTCACATTTACACATATTCATTCACAAATATTCTTTAAACATATCCGTTCACACTTACACGTTTACACATATCCGTTCACACTTACACGTTTACACATATCCGTTCACACATATTCATTCACAAATATTTTATTCACACACTTCAAATTTCATCTGAAATTCAAAAAGGTGACATGTTATGGAATCCAAAGATATTATCGCATTCGCACTCGTTGAAATCGCCACACTTGTCATGGCTTACGCCTGGCTTTTAAGATTCGTGTACAGCCCTTACAATTGGGTTGTTATTTTCTGTCTGCTCGTTGTCGTCGGCGTCGTGTTCTTTATGATTTTGTCAATCAACAATCGCTTGGATGAAATCGAACGGCGAATGGAAAGCCGGGACAAAGCGATTCGTGTCAGCATTATGACAGTTGAAGCCGATTTGGAAAACCAAATGACAAAATTAAACCACAATGTCGAAAGCGCGGTGGCCGAAATCAATCGAAAACGCTTCATATAATATTTTTGAATATTTATTATTATTATATTCATTTTTTATTTTTATTTTATATTCATATTTTATTTGTTTTAAAAATCCAACAGTCGGGGCATTTTTTTATTTCTTTTCTGAAAACGGCACATTGATTTTGTTGTTTGAATGTACGGAATTTTTTGAATGGTATCGTGAGCTTGTTCGTGAGCTTGTTCGTGAGCTTGTTCGTGAGCTTGTTCGTGAGCTTGTTCGTGAGCTTGTTCGTGAGCTTGTTCGTGAGCTTGTTCGTGAGCTTGTTCGTGAGCTTGTTCGTGAG
>JAVESN010000125.1:0-2940 GCA_034006575.1 Methanimicrococcus sp. | reverse complement strand
TGAGCCGGTATTTGTTTTTAAAAAACCGTATTTTGTTTTTGTTTGATTTTAATCTTCATTTTCCGCCATGGTTTCCTTTTGGAAATCAAAACCTTTTTACATATCCAAACCGTTTTTGAGGTATGGAATCCTTTAAACAAAACGCCGTTGTCTTTGACTGCGCCGGAACGTTGGTTGAGATGTATCGGGTGACGAAGGAATTGGAGACGGGAGAAATCATTTTAGACGCCGACAATCTGAAATTGGTTTCGGAATCCGATGGGAGAGGACTCATCATAATGGACGCGCCGTTGGACTTGGTCAAAAAACAGCCGCCGGAAAGATTGCTTTCGGATTTTCTAAGAGCTGAAAAAATTCCGTTCGGCGTTGCGTACGCGTCTTCGGGATTTCGAAACGGAGATATTTCAAGAATATTATTGAATGAAAAAACGACCATGGCCGAATTTATAGAAACGAACAGAGAAGCGGTCGCTGTTTTTGATGATATTATTTATGAGGTGTTCGGATTTGTCGCCGATTCTTTTAAAAATAAAATAACCCACGTCATGAGCACGGGTGGAAAACTCTTTGACAGCGCAAAAGGCGTCGTGGCCGAAGCGCAGGAGAATTGCGACCTGTTTATCGCGTCGGGGGATGATTACGCCAATTTAAACCGCGTCGCCGAAAAACTCGGAATCCAGAAAGAAAACGTCGTCGGATTATGCGATGAAATCAGAAAACAAGAGATTGTCGCGGAATTGCAGGAGCATTACCCCAAAGTCATCATGATCGGAGACGGAATGAACGACCGAGCGGCGTTGCTGGCCGCGGATTTGGGAATATTAATCAGCCGAAGCAATTACAACACGCCCGATGCATTGAAAGATTCGGCGGACGAAATTGTCGATGATTTAGAGGAATGCACTGAAATATTGAAATCCTATATATTAGAATGAGACTTAGAACACTCAACAAATTTAAATAAAAAGATAAAAAGAAAGGTTTGACCTGTATGTTTATAAAGGAAGAACTTAACATTCATTACTCAAATTTTTAAAAAATAAAGAATATATAAAACATATATAGAAATATGAAACATATATAAAAATATAAAAAAAATAAATCTGTAAAAAAGAAACTGCCTTTTCAATATTGCAACGGTAGCGATATAGAAAAATAATTTGCAAGCTCAGGAAAGGAAAAATTTTCAGAGACAGATGGAAAAAAGAAAAGGATAGTTGGAATTATTATGTCTGCTTTTATTGAAGTTAAAAACCTGTCCGTTGATTTTAACGGAAAATATGTGTTAAAAAATGTGAATTTGACCGTCGAAGAAGGAGAAGTTGTCGGCATTCTCGGAAAGAGCGGATGCGGAAAAACGATTTTGATGCACGTTTTAAGAGGAACGGAGCAAATCGGCCGCGTTGTCGGAGAAGTTCTCTATCATGTGGCGCGCTGTGACGGTTGCCGCCATGTCGAATTCCCGAGCAAAGCCGGACAACCCTGCACCTGCGGTTGCGGCGGAAAATATGAGCCGTTTACAATTGATTTCGTTGCAACAAGTCTTCATGATGAAAGACGAAAAGATGTGACCAAACGCATTTCAATCATGATTCAAAGAACGTTTGCGCTTTACGGCGATGACAGCGTTTTGACAAATATATTAAACGCGTTAAATGAAGTCGGATATCAAGGGGACGACACCATCAAAAAAGCGGCGGATTTGCTGGAAGAAGTGAATGTGTCCCATCGTATGCTTCACATTGCGCGCGAATTGTCCGGCGGAGAAAAACAGCGTGTCGTCTTGGCGCGCCAACTTGTCAAAGAACCGTTAATTTTGCTTGCGGACGAGCCGACCGGAACACTGGATCCGATGAACGCGGATTTGGTCCACAAAATATTGATGGAATCCGTCAAAACGCGCGGTATGACCATGGTGATTACCTCTCACTGGCCCGAAGTGATTTTAGAGTTGGCGGACAAAGCGATTTTGTTGGAAGGCGGAGAAGTTGTCGACATCGGCGACCCCAAAACCGTTGTTGATAAATTCATGGAAGATTACACCGAAATCCAAACCGACAAACCCAAAGAATTCGGCGATCCGATTATAAAAGTGGAAAATTTAACGAAAAAATACATTTCCGTTGACCGCGGAGTTGTTCGCGCTGTGGATGACATCTCTTTTGAAGTGTATGAAAGAGAAATTTTCGGCTTAATCGGGGAAAGCGGTGCCGGAAAGACGACCACGTCTAAAATATTAATGGGAATCGTCCCTCCGACCGACGGAAACGTGATGGTTCGCGTCGGAGAAGATTGGGTGGACATGAAAGTGCCGGGCGTCAACAACAAGGGGCGCGCCACCAAATACATGGGCATTTTGTACCAAGAATACAGTTTGTATCCCAACAGCACCGTAATTGAAAATTTAACGGAGTCCATCAGTTTAGATTTGCCGTACGAACTCGGTATTCGAAAAGCGATTCAAACGCTTAAAATCGCCGGTTTTTCCGAGCAAAGCGCAAAAGATATTTTAGAAAAACAAACTTTTGAACTCAGTGAGGGAGAAAGACACCGCGTTGCCATGGCTCAAGTTTTAATGAAAGAGCCCAATATTGTGATTATGGATGAGCCGACCGGAACCATGGACCCGCTGACGCGCGCTTCTGTGACCAACTCCATATTAAACGCCCGTGAAAAACTCGGCGAAACGTTTGTCATCGTTTCCCATGACATGGATTTCGTTTATGAAGTTTGTGACCGCGTCGCCTATATTAAAGACGGAAAAATAAAATCCATCGGAGACCCGCACGACATTGTCCCCAAGTTAATGGGAAAAGAAAAAGTCGAAATGAAGACGAAACCCGATGTCCGCAAAATAGAAGAAAAGGCGTCGGAAAAAGAAAACGTCGAGGTCAATACCGACGGCGGATGCGTTTGATTCGCCAAGAGATCAACCGGAAA
>JAVESN010000075.1:0-8667 GCA_034006575.1 Methanimicrococcus sp. | reverse complement strand
AATCGAAAAAACAAGGAAAGGTTAATCGAAAATAGAAATAACAAGCGTTTAACGGAAAAAGAGATAAAATTAAGTCAAAAGAAGAAACAATAAACGCTTCATTAAAAAAGTAATGTGTGAGCAATCGGAGAGAAAACAGTGGCATCCAAAATCAGTATTACCGTCAACGGGATTGAGCAGTCCTTTAAAGAAAACATCACGGCCGCTGAAGTAATTCAAGAGACGGGCGCACCGTATACAAAAGGAGCCGGTATTTGCATTGTCCGAAAACGAGAGAATGAAAAAGAAACCGGAACAAAAGAATATATTTTAAAAACCGGCAAAGGACCGCTCATAATAGAGTTAAAGGACCCGACATCGATTTCATCTCAGATTTGGATTGAGAATTTTAAAAACTTAACACCGCTTCCGATTCTTATGGAAAGTTCGGATGTTCTTTCGTTTGGTCCGTTTGAGACGAAATATGAAATCAATCGCGGCAACAAACGTTATCGTAAATATGATGTTTTGTTCAGCGCGGGCGGTTTTGACACTTCCAAAACGACAATGATGATTTCAAAGAGGGAGCATTACGCCGATTACGGAACCCCCGAAGACGACGTTTTTGCGACATTGATTGCCGGGCGCACAAACTTGGATAAAATCGGCAAAGGGGATGTCATCGAATCCATAACACCGTATCTTGAAAACGAAACCGATTACGGCGACGGACAAGTTACGACCGACTTATCCGTTGTTTTAAATGACAAGGATTGTTTGTTTACTTTTTTTGAAATTGAAATGTCTCCGCATTCCCCACAAGGAACGGAAATCTTTTACGCGATTATCAAAGACGGGACGTTTCGAGTGGATTCCGACGCGGCCGCGTTTCGCTCAGACGACACGTTAAAAGGCGAGCCGTGCGAATATGAAAATTTCGAACCGCGCAAAATCGGAACGGTTTCCATCCGAACCGCGGGAACGGGAAGAGGACGCGCGTATATTTCAACGGCGGACAGAGCTTCGAGTTTGCTTCACTCCGTCGTCGGTCACGTGACTTCCGGGATGGAGTTGGTTTATTTCGCAAAACCCGAACATCGACTGACGGTTGAAACGGCGCCGCCGAGACTCTTGTTGCTCGGACACGGATTGGAAGAATCTAAAGAATTGTTAAACGCGCTCGGCATTCAGATGAATGTGGACGGGTTTGACGGCGAAGGAAATGTAATCGTCTCTCAAAAACCGACAACAACTATTGAAATTTTAAGAGAGGGGGAAGTGACGGTAACCACCGTTCCGGTTTCAAAATTGATTGAAGCCGAGTTTTATTATGATGACGCGCCCAAAAGCGTGGAGTTTTTCAGACATTCCATTGATTTAAAGACACAACCGATCGGATCGCTTCCCGCGTCCATGATTTATGACGAAACTTACATTTTTAAAGCGGTGAAACAGGCGGAAAAATACAAAGAAATCATGCCCGAGAATACGCCCAAAACTCTTGTCAAGGCCAATGAAATCGGAATTACGAATCAGTCGGCCAAAAGAATGGGCTACATCGGCGTTCGATTGTCGGATGAATCTCTGTTTGGTCCGACCGGTGAGAAATTTGAGGCGACGAACATTATCGGCCGCGTTTTAAATCCGGAGAATTTAAAAAACATTCAAGAAGGCGATTTGATTTACATTAAAGAAATCAACGCGCGAGAAATCCCCGCCCAAGCGGAGGATGAAACGGAAGAAGAATCGGGGGAGTCGGAGGGAGAAGTATGAGCACTGAAATAAAAAGCAACGGAGACCCGATGTTTAGAGGCAGAAACGTGAAAAAACCGCTTTCCGGACAAAAGGAAATTACAAAAATCATTGCCGTCAGTTCCGATAAAGTTCTTCCGGCCGATGCGGCGCAGGCGGCTTACGCATCGGGTTATCCGGTCACGCTGAAAGAAACGTGTTACGGATTGGTGTTGACGGGAACGAAAGAAAACATTGACGCGGTTGTCAAAGCGGTTCAAGGGTTGGATAAGAACCATATTTTTGTCAAAGACCGCGGCTTTCCGGCCGGAGATCCGCGTCGTTGCCGAGCCACACGAAACGGCGGACAACGCCCGGGATTTTATACATTGCACGAAGAGATTTCAAAAATGGGAACCATCGGCAAAGCACTTGACAATTACGAGGCGGGCGTTGAAAAACCGGCGGCGAGATGGCCGGACAAACCCGATTCCTTCCAAATGGAAGATTATATCACAAGCGCCCTTGGCAAAAGCGAAAAAAAGCCGGAAATGGCAAAAGTGATTGCCGAAAAAATTGCGCAACGAGAAGCGGAAATGAAAAAAGGAAACGTTTGAAATCAAAATTCAACACATGACATTGACTTGAATAATATTAAAAAGGAATTAAAAAACAAACGAGGTGGATTTTTTTGGTAAAAGTTTTTGTTTATCCGACAAACAGTTTCATTTTGGCGGATTTGGTGACAAGGTCCGGTCATGAGCCGCTTGTTGTTATGAATCAAGTGCGTGAAAAAGTAACGTCTTTGAGTGTGGACTCTCCCCCGCTGAATATTACCCCAAAAGACCCGAACATCGGATTAAAATACGCGGCTATTGAAGTTCCGGCGGGCGTTCGCGGGAGAATGGCTTTAATGGGCCCGATGGTCGAAGAAGCCGAGGCCGGAATTATTGTCGAGGATACGCCGGCGGATTTTGGGTGCTCGGGATGTAATCGAACCAATGAATTGATTAAATATTTGGCGCGAACGCATTTAAATCGAAACAAAATTTTAGAGATTCGTTACCCGACCAACGAGGAACAAATGCATGATTTTGTTTACACGATTTTAGATTTTTTAAAAACGTTGCCGTCCGGCGACAGCGAGGGGGAAAAATAAATGAGCCAAGCGACACCCTTAAAGATGGCGAATTCGGGGGAGGAAAAACTGTGTTTGGATTCCGAGCCGCCGAGAAATTTTGAGCAAGGTCCCGAGACGAAGCCGTCAAAAAAGAAGAAACCGGAAGCAAAGGTTAAAATCGCTCTTGTTTCTTGCGGAACGGAATATGGCGGCGTTCAGCAGGCTTTTGAAGAGGCCGCAAAAAAAGTCAACGCCGAATTCATTTATCCGGAAATAGACATTGCCGCGTTGGATACGATTGGCAAGGATTTCGGAATTGAAGCCGCCAGCGGAGACCTTCGGTTGATGATGGCGCGCGCGCAAGCCGTCGTTCGCGGAGAGACGATTGCCGACGGGGTTTTTGTAACAACCTGTTTCCGCTGCGCGGAAGCCGCGATTGTTCGAAACGAAGTCCGCCGCTACATTCACCAAAATTCAAGCATTCCCGTCATCAGTTATTCTTTTACCGAGCAAACCGATGCGGTTACCCTTTACACGCGTTTTGAAGCTTTGACGACGATTGCAAAGAGGCGCCACTTGTTGGCCAGAGAAGTGCAGCACGGTACCACGGCCGGTATTGATTCGGGCTCGACCACCACAAAAGCCGTTATAATGAAGGACAACAAAATCATCGGTCAAGGATGGGTGCCGACCAACGAGGTTTTAGACAGCGCCGAGCGCGCGCTGGTGCAGGCATTGGAAATGGCTCAAATTGATCGCAGTGAAATACAGGCGATGGGAACGACCGGTTACGGGCGCTACCTTGTCGGGGAGCATTACAATGCGGAATTGATTCAAGAGGAAATCACGACCAACTCTAAAGGCGCGGTTTATTTGGCCGACGTCCAAAAAGGACCGGCGACCGTCATTGATATCGGCGGCATGGACAACAAGGCTATTTCCGTTGAGGACGGCATTCCCGGAATGTTTACCATGGGCGGTATTTGTGCCGGCGCCTCCGGAAGATTCTTTGAAACCGTTGCCAAGAGATTGAATGTGGATATTACGGAATTGG
The DNA here is from genome assembly GCA_034006575.1 of Methanimicrococcus sp. Taxonomy (GTDB): domain Archaea; phylum Halobacteriota; class Methanosarcinia; order Methanosarcinales; family Methanosarcinaceae; genus Methanimicrococcus. Next base: position 4,783 of record JAVESN010000075.1, on the reverse strand, counting down.
GCGATTTGGCTATGGAGGGCATGCAGGAAAATGTTCAGATGAACAGTTATTGTATCGTATTCGGTACGCAATCTCTCGTCAATTCCCTTGCAAAAGGCGCTCTCCCAAAAGATGTGGCCGCCGCCGCTTGCCGCAGTGTGGTGGAACAGATTTATCAGCAACAGCTTCAGGAAGTCGACGTGAAAGAGCCGGTTATTCTCGTCGGGGGTTCTTCTTTGATTAAGGGCGTTCCGCGTGAATTGAGCAATTTGCTCAACGTCAAAGTCATCGTTCCTGAAAATTCGCATATGATCGGCGCTGTCGGCGCGGCTCTATTATCATCCGGATTCGTGGAGGATTAAATCGTGAACATGGAGCCGCTTGAGATTTATAAAGTGTATTCCGCAATTGAGTCGGAAGCCGCCGTTTACAAAACCATCATTTCGGACAATATGTCGGATTTGAGGCTGGCTTCTGCCATCGGGCGAATTTCCGTTGAGATTTATCCGGCAAACGCGTTGTATATGGTGGCGGCCATTCTCAGAGATGTGGAGATGCCGGTTCATATATCGGATATGGCCGGCGTGACGACGTCTTATGAAGGGGGGGAGGGCTTTGTTAAAATCACCGTTGAGCGCGAAAAATATATGCCGGAATTGACGCGTTATTTGTGGGAGAAATACACGCCCGCCAATGTGGTTCAAGCGGATCGCTGGACGATTTTAATTCGTACGGAGGATCCGGCAAAAGAGGCGGGGAGTCTTCCAAGCGCCGTGATTGCCGATCCGTCTCAAACGCTTCACGCGGATATGATTGAATTTTCCGTTCGTTGCGTTCCGGAAGGCTTTCGGGTTCGCTATCATATGTTTAACGACAACGAGTTTATTTTTATCGCGTCGGAAGACATTATTGAGCCGAATCAGTTGGAGCATGTCAAGAAAATGATGAGAAAGCTCAAAGATGCGAAAGTGGAGATTGTTGCCAAAAAGAAGGAGGAGCAATAAGATGGGAACGGTTTACGAGCCTTATGTTTTTAACGGCGGCGTTTACAAACATGGTCAAATCATTGAGTTGTTGGAAGACGTCGGCGGTTATTTGGTCAATAAAATCATTACGATTACGGAAGTCACGATGGATATGATGATTCCCGAAGAGGATGTCCCGTTAATAGAGGCGTTGGCCAAAAAACATTTGGGAACGTTGATTAAGTCTCCGTTGACGGGCGTTGAAATCGCGGTCGTTTCTCCGACGTTGGCGTCTCATCATTTGCCGCATTCGGCGTGCGATATCGCGGAATATTTACGCCACCCGGGTGCGAAAACGACGATGATCGGTCTGGCGCGAGGGATGGGCAGGCGTGTGTCTTTGAATGATGATTTTGAGCGCCGCTTGATCAATGAGCATGATATCGCGCTTTATTGTTTGGGCTCTTTTCGAGATTGTTTGATCAACAAAAAGCCGCGCCTCTTTGAAGGCGTTCAAGTTCCGATTGTCGCAACGGGTGGTCCGGATGATATTGAAACGGAAGATATGGACGGCGCGGATATGTATATCGGAAATTTGGGCCGTTTATCTCACCGGATGCGCGGGACGGACGAGATGAAAGCGCTGGATGTGATGAACGAGAAGGTGGCCGAATTGGTCGAAGAGATGCGCCGGGATATTTCAAGGGACCCGCCTGCCGTTTTGCCGGCGCGTGCGATGAAGGAAATTGAAAATCAGATTCCGGAAGTGACCAAATCTTTGGCGCCGTCGCCGCTTGTCCTTAAAATGAACGGGGTTCGCGTGAAACTGCCGTATGATTTGTTCCACGAGCGTGTCAGAAATGTCGAATTCGACGAAGGCCCAAAACTCGGCGAGATTGCCGACATTACAAAATCAAAAATGAACGATTATATTTTGGTTCAAATCAAACCGAAATCGGAAGTCGGATTTGAGATTTAATAAAAAGGCATTAAAAAGAAAAGATAATATGGAAACTCGGAAATTTGAATGGAAGGGACCGTTTGCGTGGCCGGGTTATGAAAAAGAAAACGGGCTGAATCCGATTCCGGATGTCGGCGGCGTTTATCTTTGGACTTTTGAATATGGAGACGGGTATTTACTTTATTTGGCGGGTATGACAAAATCGACTCAAAAAAGATTTGACGACCACTCTCGTTCGTTCAGGACGGGAGGGGATGTTTATATTTTAGACCCGAAAAAAGCGTCGGAAGGAGTTCGCGTCGAACTTTGGCCTTGGCAATTTTCAAAAAACAAAAGCGATTTTGAAAAAAATAAACATCTGTATTTGGAGGATGTCAAAAACCAGCTTTCGGCGATGAGAATTTTTGTTGCGGAAATTCCGGACAATTCGGAACAACATCTTAGAAAAAGAATTGAAGGCTCGTTGATGAGAAGTCTTTATGGTTCAAAAGAATCTTGGGCAAAATTGGCGGACAGAGGGATGAAGCTTTTAAAACCGAGACCGAGTGATAAAGGATATTATGGTCAGCCGATTATTGCGGAAAACATTTGTCCCGTAAAAATATACGGCTTGCCTGACAAATTAAGAGTTGATTAATATAAAAAATAGAAAAGGATGAATGCAAAAAAATTGGAAGGGATGAATACAAAAATGATTATATATCCCCTCTTCCGTTTTAGCATATCAATATCTGATAGAGATAATTAAACGGTTTTAGAAATTTTAATGCGATTGGAAGGCATTATTCAAAATAGCATTCATTACATCATTTTTTCAAATCGGGATTATAATTTTTCGGAGGATTTATTCATGAAAGAACAAGTTGAAATGAAGGATTTAAAAGAAGGCAGATACGTTATTATTGACGATGAAGCTTGTGTGATTAAAAGTATTGCAAAATCAAAGCCGGGAAAACACGGCGCGGCAAAAGCGCGTGTTGATGCGGTCGGTGTTTTTGACAACCAAAAACGCTCCATCGTCGGCTCCGTTGCGACAAAAATTTATGTGCCGATTGTTGAGAGAAAGAACGCTCAGGTTTTGACAATTACGGGCGATATCATTCAATTGATGGACTTGGCCGAATTCAACACTTTTGAAATTCCGTTGCCGGACGAATATAAAGACAAGGTCAAGGAAGGGGAAGAAGTTTCCTATTTAACCGCGCTCGGCAAAATTAAACTCGATATCAGAATGTAATTTTTACATTCTTTTTCATTTTATTTTTAATCTGCTTTTGTATTATTTTCATTTTTCTTTTGTGTTATTTTTGAATCCATCGGATTCGATTTTAAATTTCGAATGACATTTTAATTCCATTTTTTTATTTATTAGTATTTTATTTTTTTATTTTTAGTTTTTAATATTTGACGGATGTTTTCGCTGTTTGATACGTCTGTTTTATTAAAATGGACTGACTTGAAAATATCTAATTCCGAGAGGATTGTTTTTAAGTTTATAACATCCCAGGGTAAAAATTCGGCGATAGTCAGACCAACGACATCGTTTTCATTAAAAATCCCTTTCAAAACGGCGAGCAATTCTTCAAGCGTCATTTTTCCGGCTTCGGAGGGAAATTCTGTAATGCCCGGCTCGGAGAAATATAACGATCTGAATAAATGCGGGTCTAAAACATCTAAATCCAAATGAATCGCAATCTTCGTAAAATTATTTTCGGTAATCCATTTTTGAATTTCTTTGTTATTCAAACTCTTTTTGTCTTGAATTATATAATTCAGATTGAGTTCTTTTAACAGTTTTTCTTCAAAGTCAAGCGGTTTTTGAAGTCCGACGTACAAAAATTGATTGGATGTAAATGGATTTTTAACTTTTTTGGATAATTTTGGATCTCCCGCGGACAGCAAATTTCCTAAAACCATCGCATGTTCGTGGTGGTATTCGTTTGGGGTTGAGACATCGGGATGCGCGTCAATCCAAATAACGCCTAATTTGTCGCCGTATTTGCCATGCAAATAGTCAAACGGCGCTTGCGAGACAAGGCAGCTTCCGCCAAAAGTAATTACTTTATCGGGTTTTTCTTTTTTTAATATTTTAGCCGCCCGACTTACATTTTGTTTTACGGCGGATTGAGCAACAACACCGTTTTTCTTTTTGAGTTCTTTACGATTCGGCTTTTTAATTTTTAATTTTATTTCCTTTTGTTTCTCATTTTGGGGGGCCAGCCATGATAATAATTCGGCTCCCAAATAGTATTCCGGTTTATTTCCGCCCTGCCAGTCCGGAGCGATTAATCTGATCGTCTTATCCATTTTAATCCCTTCTTTTTTAAAAAAACGATTTTTTTACAAAAAAATATACAAATAAAATATACAAATACGATATACAAATGCAATATACAGATTCATAGAAATATAACTATGCTTATTTTGACGCATTCTTGAAAGGATTTGTAAAATGATGGAAAAACGATACGACCTCTAATGATTTTATGATGATCGAAAGCGTTCAATAAAACCAGAAAATGACGGATTTGTACTAAGAGATGGAGTATTGTTAACTGAATATCGTATAAAGTTCCGATACAATCCCCATGTATTGCCCAAGATGTGAAAGAATCGGATTATCATAAGACGGAATCGTTTAAAATCGATAATTTTTGTATTATATTTGGCAATCTGTTTTAGTTTGAAATCGGCTGTTTGTTTCGGTTTTGCAGCCGGCGGCTGATTTTCTATAATATTTTCTATTTGTTGCTGCCTAAAAGAGTTATTTTGGGTTTTCGATTATATTTTTGATTTGGGGGGAGATCTCAATTTTTGATTTGGGGGGAGATCTCAATTTTTGATTTGGGGGGAGATCTCAATTTTTGATTTGGGGGGA
>JAVESN010000031.1:0-18468 GCA_034006575.1 Methanimicrococcus sp. | reverse complement strand
ATGGACTGATCGGGAATTGAACCCGAGGCCTCTACCATGCCAAGGTAGCGATCTCCCGCTGATCTATCAGCCCTTTTTTATTTTGTTTTTTTTCAGGTTAAATTTAACCTGATTGCACAATTCCGATTCTGTCGAACCGAACCGATACAACAGAAGACACAAGGGATAATTCGTATAAATATTTGTCGATGATAAATCGATTCGAAAATCATTTTTTCAAATAGAGGGGACATCAAAGCAAAACATTTAAATATCAAATATATGTATTTAGGGAATGTTGTCTCACGAGCAACAACACAAACCAAATAGGGCCCGTAGCTTAGCCTGGTGGAGCGTACGGCTGATAACCGTAAGGTCCTGCGTTCGAATCGCAGCGGGCCCACCATATCATTTCTCATATGATTATATTTTTAATTATTATCATCTTTTTTAAAAAATATTTAAGCGAATGAATCGTGTTTTTATCTAAATGTTTATCTATGTGTTTCTATCTTTATGTTATTTATATATCCTAATGTTATGTATATATTCTATATTATCTCAAACGAATCAATGGTATGCGTAGTTGAAGTTCATTGCCGGATTTTATTTTTTTAATCCGAAATAACAAATCACATTTTGCTTTAATAAAATTAATGTTCGGAAACGAAATAATATTTCAGAACAGTTCTGAACAATTCAAAACAGTTGTTGAATGTGTCAATGATTCATTTCGATTATAATATTTTGAAATTGTTAAAAAACGGTGCCTATTAAAATTTATTATAATATAATAATATGTTTCTAAATAATATCAATAATTTAAAATATGATTAATTGTTTTTAGTTCAATAATTAGGTTATAATATTTGTTTGAAAATAACGAATTTTTAAATGAATCTTAAAAAGAATCTATTACTAATAATAATTATTAATAACTTATAAATATAATTAGTTTATAATTATACATGTCTGAAAATGATACTTTTATTTATTTGATTTGATATAACCTATAAATGTTTTGACATGTGTGGTTTATAATTTATAACAATATGTTTGTAAAAAACGAATAAAAACAAAACGAACTTAAATGAGGAATAAATAATGAGCGAATATATTAAAAAAGACTCCGAAATGGTGGAGTTATTGAGGAAATTAGATATCAGCCGCCCGGTTGCAAAGACATTGGCTTGTTTATCAGACGGCAGCGAATTGACTTCCCATTCCATTGAAATGACCTCCGGGCTCAGACAACCTGAAGTCAGTATCGCCATGCGCTATCTCAAAAACAACAATTTAATTCATGTCAGAGAAGAAAAAAGAGATAACGGCAAAGGCAGACCTGTCAAATATTATAAATTGACCGTTCCGATGGAAAAAATCATTGAAAAAATCGAGGAGAACATTCTCGAGGAAAGAAAAATGATTTTGAAAAATATTGAAGAATTAAAGAAAATTTCTTAATTCTTTTATATTAAACACTTTCATATTAAACGAATTTAAAAATCAATTAATTGTAAAATCCGATTCATTTTGCATACCGTGAATTTTGATTTTAATTAATGATTTTTCTTCATCTTTTATTGTTTTTTAAACGGTTTGATTTTTATTTTTATATTCTTTTTTATTTTTATACGCGGCATTTCACACATTTTATCCGTAAATTGTGTCGGTCGGTTATACTTTCTTATATTAAATAGAATATATGTTTTTGCCGTTGCGCGCGGCGTGACTTATTGAGTTTGCCCGCATTTTTGTTGTTTTAAATTTATTGCCACGTTTGTTATTTTATTTATCGCCACGTTTTATTGTCGTTTATATCGTTTATGTCGTTTATGTCGTTTATGTCGTTTGTGTTCATTTCAAACTCGGCAATTTACACTTATGTTTTTATATTCGTGTTTTGATTTTGTGTAGTAGGAATAATAGAAACTTTGTTCATTCAAACAGTCATTGATTTAAATTTTTTATTTATTTTATCATTCGGTGCTTCTCAATGTATCTTATAATTACGGAAAAAGAAACCGCTGCAAAACGTATTGCTGCGATACTCTCAGAAAATAAAGTTAAAAAAGTCCGCTATCCGAAATTAGGGGTTGAAACCTATGAATTCGAATACGAAGGAGAGCCTACCATCGTTATGGGTCTGAGCGGGCATATCGTCGGAATCGATTTTCCGAATCGTTATAACAATTGGCAGAAAAGCGACGTGCGCGAATTAATCGACGCCGAAATCATTTCAATTACAACGAATAAAAAAATTGTAACCGCTTTAAAGGTTCTCGGAAAAAAGGCGGATAAAGTAACGATTGCAACGGACTACGACAGAGAGGGGGAGTTAATCGGTGTCGAGGCTTTGGAATTGGTCCAATCCGTCAACCCCGACGTGAAATTCAATCGCGCGCTTTACAGCGCCATTACCCCCAAAGACATCAAACACGCTTTTGAAAATTTAACCCAAGTCAATTTCAATTTGGCCGATGCCGGGCACGCGCGCGAAGTGATTGATTTGGTTTGGGGCGCCGCATTGACGCGGCATATCTCTCTTTCGGCCGGGCGCCTCGGCAAACTTTTCTTATCCGTCGGGCGTGTCCAATCCCCGACGTTGGCGTTAATCGTCGAGCGTGAAAAAGAGCGCGAAGCCTTCGTTCCCGTTGAGTATTGGGAGATTGAAGCGACGCTTGAGACAAAATCCAAAGACTCTTTCATATCGGAATACCACACCAACCGTATATTTGAAAAAGAAATCGCGGAGCGCGTTTATTCAAACGTCGTTGTCGGAAAAGACGCGAAAATCAAAAGCATCGAAGCTAAAAAGCGCAAAGAAAGACCGCCGATTCCGTTTAACACAACCGAGTTTTATGTCGCGGCCAACGCCATCGGCATTTCCGTCAACAACGCCAAACGCATGTATCAAACGCTTTATGAGGCCGGCTACTTGTCTTATCCGAGAACGGACAGCACCATTTATCCGGAGAGCTTGGAGTTTCGATCCCTCATTGAAATGTTTATCGGCACCGAATTTGACGTTTATTCAAAAAAGTTGCTTCAAATCGCCGATAAAGACGGATTAAAACCGACTCAGGGTAAAAAAGAAGATCCGGCTCACCCGCCGATTCATCCGGTTGCGCCCGCGAAGAGAAGCGATATGAAAGAAGACGAATGGAAAATCTATGAACTGGTTGTCCGCCGCTTTTTCGCCACCTTTGCCGGAGAAGCCGAGTGGGACACGCTTCGGGTTGAAATCGATATCAATAACGAGGATTTCAAAAGCAACGGCTCTCGTTTAACGGAAGAAGGTTGGCGCTGGTATTATCCGTACAACAAACCCGACGACCGCGTTTTGCCCGACTTGGAAGAGGGGGACGTTTTAAAAATCACGCACAAAGAATTGTTTGACAAAGAGACGCAGCCGCCGAGCCGATACGGGCAAGGTCGTTTGATTCGAGTCATGGACGACATGGGCATCGGAACAAAAGCCACGCGCGCGGATATTATCAACAAGCTCGTCTCGCGGTATTATGTTCACGGCAATCCGCTTCAACCGACCAATATGGCTTATTCCGTGATTGACACGCTGGAGCAATACGCGCCGACGATTGTTAAACCGGACATGACGAAACAGTTGGAAACGGATATGGATAAAATATCGGACGGTGAAATTTCCGAAGCGGATGTTTTGGCGGAATCGCGCGAGATGTTAAATCTGATTTTTGATGATTTGGAGAAGAACAGCGAAGATATCAGCCGTTCTCTTCAATCTGGTTTAAGAGAGGATCGAATCGTCGGCAAATGCCAATGTTGCGGCTCGGATTTGAGTATTCGAAAATCCAAAAAAGGTTCGCGCTTTATCGGGTGCAACGGATATCCGGAATGCGAATTTTCATTGCCGGTCCCGAGAATCGGGCAGGTCATCGTGACGGATAAAATGTGTGACGAGCATCAAATGTATAAAATCAAAATTGTCACGGAAGGAAAACGCCCGTGGGAACTCGGCTGTCCGCAATGCAATTTTATCGAGTGGCAAAAAAAATTGGAGGAGGACGAAAAGAACGGAATTGTCGCCGAAACGTCCGCCGAGCGCGCCAAACGCATTAAAAAAGAAAAAGAAGCGGCCAAAGCGGAACGCGAGGCGCGCGCCGCAAATCCGACGGAACTTTCCGATATTCGCGGTCTCGGGGTGGTTTCGCTTCAAAAGCTCAACGATGTCGGCATTTTGACTTTGGAAGATTTCAAAAACGCGGACGCTTCTGATTTATCCGATGAAACCGGAATCAGTTTAAAGAATATTAACAAATGGAAAGAAGTCCTCCCCTAATCGGATTTCTTTTCATGTCTTTTTTTTATCTTTATTCTTTTTTCATTTTTTTATTTTCATTTTTCCTTTTTTTCATCTTCTTTTATCTTATCTCTTTGATTTTAAAAATTAAATATCCGCAAAAACAGGATCGTTTTTTATTTTAATTTTTTAAAAAACAACACTCGTTTTCGTTGTTTGGGCGCGGCGTGTTTTGTCGCATTTGCGGCTCGTTTTTAACGTTTTTGAAATTGCCTTTCGGATTTTTATCGGCATTACAAAAAAGGTAAAGATAAAGAAAAAAAATGAAAAAGAAAAAAGAAAAAAGAAAGAAAAAAATAAAAAATAAAAAATAAAAAGAAAAAAATAAAAAATGAAAGCGAATCTGAAATTCCGTTAAAAACGGAATCTGTTTTTTCAGGCAAACATGTTGTTGGGGGCTTTCATTTTGTTTTCTTCTTCGTCTTTTTTAACCTTTTTCACGGCTTCTTTGAAGTCTTGCATTGTGACGGTGTCGCCGCGTCTTCTTAATACGAAAATTCCGGCTTCGCGCGCAACGGCGTTTAAGTCCGCGCCGCTGAATCCGGCGGTGGTTTTTGCGAGTTTGGCCAAATCGACCGTTGCGTCCAAATTCATTTTTCGGGTGTGGATTTGAAGGATTTCAAGGCGCGCCGATTCTTCGGGCATCGGCACTTCAATCGTTCGGTCAAAGCGGCCGGGGCGAAGGAGGGCGGGGTCGAGCAAATCTTTTCGGTTGGTGGCCGCCATGATTTTGACATCGCCGCGGCCGTCAAATCCGTCCATTTCCGCAAGCAACTGTAGCATGGTTCGATTGACTTCCGCCGAACCGCTGGTTCCGTCAAACGTTCGGGTTCCGCCGACGGCGTCGATTTCGTCGATGAAAAGAATCGCCGGCGCTTTTGAGCGGGCCATCGCGAAAATATCCTTGACCAAACGCGCGCCTTCCCCGACGAATTTTTGAACCAAATCCGAGCCCGACATTCGAATAAACGTTGCGTTCGCTTGCGTCGCGACGGCTTTGGCGATCAACGTTTTTCCGGTTCCCGGGCCTCCGTAGAGCAAAACGCCGGAAGGCGGGTCTATGCCGATTTTTTCAAACAATTCCGGATGGGTGAGCGGGAGCTCGACCGTTTCAATGACTTCTTGAATCACGTCGCCGAGGCCGCCGACTTGGTCATAGCCGACGTCGGGGGATTGAATCAGTTCCATCACTTGCGCGCGAACGTCAGTGGATTGGCTGAGGATGTCCATAATCACATAAGCGGCGCCGTTGACAGCGACACGCGTTCCGGGCTCCAGCTCTTCTTTAAAATCCGGCGCGGTATGCGTTAAGATTTCCTGGTTGTTGCCGTGCAGCTTGATTAAGACTTCCTCGTCGAAAATTTCCATGACGGTCGCGATGAAATAAGGCGTTTTGGTCAAATCCTCCACTTGATTTTTAAGGCGGCGAATTTCCCATCGGTGATCCTCGACGATTTGCGTCATTTTCAAAACGTTGGCTTTCAATTCCCCGTTTTCAATCTGAGCCGCCGAGATTTCCTCGGTCAGTGTTTTGACCATTTCATGCAGTTCTTCGTTTTCTAAAACGAGCTGTTCGGATTCTGTTTTTGAATCGATTTTTTTCTCAAGAGCCACCGATTCGCTTAAATTTTGCGTATTTTCAAAATCGTTTTCTGACATAATTTAATCCTTGACGATTTGTTCTATAATAACAGTTTCTATTCCCAAGTTGAATGTTCATTTTTTCTTCCCGCAAAAAATATCTTTTTTAATAAACGTTTAATTTTTTCAATCCCCAAAAACGACGTATTTTTTTGATATTTTAATTGATTTATTTTTAAATTTTAAAGATTTCTGCACTTCTTAAAACCGCATTTTTATTTCTATTTTAAAAATAAATTCTCTTCATGCCCTTTTAAAAAAGAATGAATTCAAAAATATTATACTACTCTGCGCCCTTGCATTCGTTCAACCAATGCTGATTTATAAAATCGAAACAATTAAATATGTCTAATGTATAAACATACATTTAGATTGGATTATTGTTCTTACGATATTCCATTTTTTAAACGGACGCTTCGGCAAAAAGAATGAAGACACATCGTTTTAATGCGTTTGCGGCGTTTTAAGTTTAACGAAAACGGCGTTTTAAGTTTAATGAAAAATCGAATTTAAAAAGTCTGACGGATATCCTTTCTTACGGAATTTCCCGAAGATTATTTTTTAACGAGATTTAAAAGGTCTAAAAATAATTTTAAAGATATTAATATTGTTGAAATAAATATAATTTGAATAAATAATAATCAAAAAAATAAACGAAATAAAAAAACAAAAAATCAAAGAAATAAAGAAACAAAAAATAAACGAAATATATCCGAATACTGATTCCGGGCGCGTCATATGCGATTGGGATCTGTTTGCATTAATGTTCTGTAGCAAAGCAAAAACAAAAAGAGAGGCACATTCATATTGATTCGAATTTCATAAAACGTTGCGAAACGTTTCTTGGAACTCTCCTCTTTTTTTGAAATAATCCATGTCAAAACCTCAGTCAAAAAGTATCAAGCATTCAATCACCCTCTCGTTTTTGGGAAAATCCCCCATTTGGCGAGAATTCGGGCCAAGTTTTGAATGCTTGAGCTTTTGATCAAGAACAACAAAGGCTTTGCCGTTTTACGTTTTAATTCGTACTTGAAAATCGTTAAAAAAGATTAAAAAATAACAAATAATCGGCTCCAAACCTTTGAACCCTTTGCAGGTCCTTTTCGATCTGTTTTAAAAGACCCATTTGAGGCGGCGCGGCTGTTCAAGACGCGGCGGCCGCTTCTCGCCGTACATCAATCATGTGATATGTGATTGATGTGCCATCGAAAAAACCTGCAAAGGGTTCGAATGTTTGAGTTTTTCTTATTTGTTTCTTAGCGAGAACAAATCAAAAATTTCAAAAATCGTTATGAAATCGATAGTTTAAACGGAAATGAAATTTGAAAACCAAATGTTCAAAAAACATTGTGTTATGTATATTTAATAAAAATCGAAAATGAAATGAATCCGGCCATGCCGAGCATGACCGAACCGCTTTCTGGAAAGCAAGACCATTATATAGAGGCTTATTAAATAAATCTTTTGCCCGCAATGGATTTTAAGCCGCTTATTTTAAGTTTTGTTAAGGGGTTTGGGTCGATTTCCGTCACGGCTTAAAACAGAGTTTCGGCTTTGCCGTCGTTTTTTCAGGCGTTTCGCTTGAAACGTTTCGACGGCAAACATATCATTTTTGGTTTTAAAAAGTTAAGGAGATCAAACCTCATGATAAAGAAATGTTTAACGATCCTCGTGATTCTCGCGATGATCGGTATGATTGCCCCTATATCTGCAACAGACGCAGAAGCCAGCTTAATCCCAAATGATTTTGGTATATACAAATCCAAATCTGTTATGTATGTTGGTTGGAATTACGACTATGGTCCAGGCATGCAAGGTCAATCCATGGGCTACACTGATGTAAACCGGTCAAATTTTTCCAGCTCTACACATAATGAATTTAGTGCAAACACGCATTTTAATGTCACTGCAAAAACAGGAAAGAATGTTACAATAAATCCAAACATTTTGTATGGTATCAATCACACATATATCAACTTGGACACATGGAATTATTCTTCAACAGATACGGTTCCATCGGAGGCCGTTACAGCTGTTACAAACTTTAATGGTGATCTCTTGATTGTTGATATGTTTTTCTCTCCGATCATGAATGACAGACATTCAAGTTTTGTTAATGCAACAATTGCTTCGGGAGCCGACAACAAAGTTTCAATTTTCTCTGAAGATTGGAATACGGGAGAAAGTTCTGCTCCGGATGGCTTCCAAGTTCGAGATACTCTGGCAGAATCCCTTAACACGACAAATGTTCCGTTTACAATGATGTTCTTCCACGGACTTCAACAAACAGGTGCGTCGGCAGTAAGTGCAAATTGGGGTCAATATGAAGATATCATAGCTTATGTAGCGCCCTACATTTGATTGACATGATATCGTTTTAATCAGATGTAATTTCTGATTTAGAGTTGTAATTTAAACACCGGATTGTGTTGTTTTTATTATGGCTCTTTTTTATTATTTAATTTTTGAAAAAAATTAATTTTCAATTTCTCTGTATATCATTTAACATCAATTATATAATATGGCATTTTACAGGTTTGGGAGGATACGATGTCTTTGAAAAATTCTATATTTATTTTATTCATCTTTTTGATTGTTATGGTTTCAACAGCTTCCGCCGCTGATGATAAAATAAACATTACATTTATCGGTTTTAATGCGTCAGGAATGGATCCTAACTCCGTGGAATTATTTCCAACTATAAATCCGCGTTTTGTCGGAGGACCGTATTACAGCAATTTAAATTACAATTACATACAATGGACAGGAGGAGCAGATGGCAGCAGTTCGGATGCGCTTAAAACCTTTGCTTCAAGTGCAGCTGTTGCAGATCAGGATGTTATCATTTTCGATATGTATTACGCTAACGACATGGATGATATTTATAAGCAAATTGCAGAGAACAAATCTGAAAATACACAAATTATCGGAGCCCGCGGAGCAGCGGATTCGTTAGATATTTTCACACATAAATCCGATGACATTCTTGACGATCTTTTAACAACACGATACAATGCAACAAACTTAATAACATCGCCGGATATCAAAGGAATGAATTTCGTTTTCCAATCTTATTTGTTGGAAGCTTTTGTTTCTCCCGACAAAACAAAAGATATGAATGTTAACAGAATGAACATATTGTATGTCGGATTCACAATTCCGGAACCCGAAGATTGTTATGCGGGGACATTTATGTTTGATTTTTTTGAGACGACTTTGAAAAGAACGCCTTACAGACATTATTTTAATAAATTTGACAGTGTATCCTACGGAAATTCCATCAGTTCTAATATTCTTGAAAATGGGGAGGATACGACTTGGTACTCTTTGGAGAACTTGGAATCAAATATGACTGATATAAATTTAGATGATTATGACATCGTAATACTTGACGGTCTTTATACCGAAGAGATGCATCAAGAATTTAAACCGTTTGTTGAAAAAATTATTGAAAAAGATACGGTGATTCTTTTTAATACCGATATTAAAAACGGTGTAATATGGGGCATTCCAAGTTGGAGTTCCGCACCTTATAATAATCTTTTATTTAACAGATACGGTCTTGCTTTTTATAAACCGTTTGTAAGTGGCAGTTTAGATTATAACGGCAAAGACACGATTAGCGGTGTTTTCCAATTTATTAATTTAAACAAAGCGACTTTCAAAACACAACTTCCATATGCGTTCAAAGGTTTTTCTGCACCGACAAAAAATAGTATGACTTTTCCGGAAGGAGATATTTTTCACCCCATCGCGGGAGAATATTTCAAAACGGTTGCAGATTATAAAAAATGGCATGAAACTTCATTCTATTGCCAAAGGGATTCGGATGGAAATGTTATGCCTTATATCGGTATTTTCGGTTTTACATCTTATGTCCCTGTAATGAAAGAATTTACTCCGATTATTGAATCCAAGGGGTACAATGTTGTCTGTGCCGCCAGTGTAAGTACGGTTTCATATTATGATCATATGGACAAATTTTTTATAGATATCAATGGAGACCCTCATGTTGAATGTTTAATTTCTATGAAAAATTGGGCATTAAATTACGGCGACCAACCCGAAGGGGTCAGACAACTTGAAGAAATAGGCGTTCCCGTCATAAAAGTTGTCGGAGGCATATCCAACGGTCCCTATGACATAAATTCAGGCGTTTCGGAAAACGATTTCATGTGGATGGCGTCTTCTTCCAACGTCGACGGCATGATTGATTTTATCGCATCTGCGACTGAAAATTTTGAATGGATTGCCGACCGCGCAATCAGCTACGCGAATTTGAGAACGACGCCCAATCCGAGCAAAGAAATCGCGATTATGTATTACAATTATCCGCCGGGCAAAGATGATATCGGCGCCAATTATTTGAATGTCATGAGAAGCTTGGCCGGAGACGGGGCTAAGGCGCGTGTTGCTGCCGGAGATCCTTTGATTCCGATTACAAATCCGGAATCGACGGGCGGATATGCCGGTCTTCTTCGCATTCTTTACGACGAAGGGTATAATGTCAGCTTGTCGCATTTGCCGGTCGTTACGATTGAAGAAGGCGGAGAGCATTCTTTTGAATACGGGCAAGAGGATTATTTGATTCTGAATGAAGAGAATTTGATTCATCTCGTTTATTCTCAGGGAATCAATGTCGGAGCGTACGCGCCGGGCGTTTTGAATACGATGATTCAGGAACGCGTGGATTACATCCATGACGACAATCCGGCGCATACCGCGGAGAATTGGTGGGGGTGCGAGTTAATTCCGGTCATCGATTATTTGGAATGGCTGGAGCATGAGACAACGCCCAAAGAGCAAGGCGGCAACGGAACGATGGCTTCTGCGCTTTACGATGAGTTAATCCAAACTTGGGGAACGCCGACGTATGACGGCGCGATTCCGACAAGCGACGACGAATTTGAAGCGTGGGGCGGTATGATCTGGAAGGACGAAAAAGGAGACATCAATCCGCTTGCGCCCGGCTTAAATTACATCGTCGTCCCGATGATTAAATTCGGCGACATCCGCCTCATGCCCGAGCCGAACCGAGCCTTGGCCGGGGACAAAGCGCTGGACTCCGGCATCTACCACAGCGGAGATTTGCCGCCGACGCATCAGTATGTCGCAACGTACATGTGGCTGAACCGAGGAACGGGCGGCAGCACCGGATCCGGAACGACCGGCATTCTCGGCGGCGACAACGGCTGGAAAGCGGACGCTTTGGTTCACTTCGGAACGCACGGCACGCAGGAATGGCTTCCCGGATATTCCGTCGGCTTGAGACGAACGGCCGATTGGGGACCCGTTTTGCTTCCCGACCTTCCCAACATTTATCCCTACATCGTCGCAAACGTCGGAGAAGGATTGACGGCCGAATACCGCGGAAACGCGCTGATTCTTTCTCACATGACCCCGCCGATGATTAAAACCAAAGCGTATGACTCCATCATTGACATGGAAACATCGATTCGCGGGTATCAGAAACAAAAATCCGTCGGAGACGGCGGCAACGAAGCCATTTTGTCCGCCTATCGCCAAATCATCCTGGAAGACGTTTACAATATGGGATGGCAAAACGCTTTCCAAGACATTTTCTCCTCTTACAAGCAAGACATCGCCAAAGAGAAGAAAATCGCCGTTGACAAAGTGACGGATAAAATGGTTCAGGATTATCTGTATGAAAATCCGAAAATCTTTGACGTTTTCTTGGAAAACCATCTTCACACATTCGTGGAATCCATTCGGGAAAACAGTTTGTCTTACGGAACCCATGTTTACGGCGCTTTTGATGAAAACCAAATCGCCGCCATGGTTTGGAACATGTGGAGCCGGCAAGGATTGGACGATGTTTTATTGGACACCTATTTCGATGACGTCCCGAGCATTCCGACACAACCCGCGTCAAAATTGAATGAAATATTTGGGGACAATTATGAAGAAGACGATTTCAATTCCAAATACACCGAAGAAGAAATCTTGGATTTCGTGACCCTTCTCGCCAATTCCGGAACGACCAACACCGATACGATTCGAGGATATTTGCAGGCGACATTTAACAAAGAAACCGGACCTGTAAAAGCCAAAGAAGATAAAATTCTTTTATTCCTCACGGGACCGTCGGGCTATCTTTCCGACTCAAGCGTTTTGAACGCGAACGGGGCTTCAACTCCACATGAAAAAGCCCAAAACGTCGTTTCGGCTTGGAAAAACGCCGGAATTTACGACGACTTTGAGTATCAGCTCTTCCAATTTTATTTCTATTCTAAAATCCCCCAAGATTTGAGAACGGAAACGGAAAGAGCCGGTTTCAGAACGGTCGGCCCGAAATTAGACGGCGACGGAAAAGAAATGAAAGATGAAAACGGCAATGTCCTCACCACTTCTTATTATTTGGATAAGGATAAAATGGAACAGCGGATGATTCAATTTGCCGAAGACGTCATTACCGAAGCCGGCGGCTCCCATCCGTCTTATAAAACCGCCGAAAAGTATCTGAATAAGAATTTCGAAGGAAAAGGAACCGACCGGTCTTGGTATAACGATCGCATGGTTTATTATTTCCTCGGAAACGGAAAATTGGATTATGCCGCGAATTTAAAAGCGACCGGAGACTCCGAAATCGAAGCGTTTCTGACGGCGCTTTCTTTCGGCTACGTCTCTCCGTCTTCCGGAAACGACCCCGTTTTAAACCCGCACGTTTTGCCGACCGGACGCAACTTCTACGGCGTCGACCCGTCCACCTATTCGACTCCGGCCGCGTGGCGCGTCGGACAAGCGATGGGTGAGCAAATGCTCATCAGCTATTACAACACAAACGGCGAATTCCCGTCCACCGTTTCTTTCATGCGTTTTGGCGTGGATTATATCCAAGACGAAGGAACGCTGGAAGCCTGTCTGTTTTATTTGTTGGGCTGCGAGCCGAAATGGGATGCCACCGGCGTATTTTTGCGGGCAAACCCCGTCACGCAAGGAGATGTCAATTATGACGACTTGTTCCGGTTGAAATTCACGGATAAAAACGGAGTGTCGGTTGAAATCTATCGCCCGCGCGTGGACATCGTATACAACAGCGCCGGAATGCGCGACGGTTACGGCAGCATGCTGCGCCATATCGACACGGCCGTCAAAACCGTCGCTTCCTTATCCGAAAGCGATGATAACGCTCAAGTCTTCAATCACATCAAAAAGAATGTGGACGATTTGATGGATATCATGAGTGAATACGGCATAACGGGAAGCAACGCGTGGGAACTGGCGACGTCTCGAACGTTTGCCCAGCAGCTCGGCCAATATGAAATCGGAACCGGCAATTTGGTATCCGCAAGCGGCAATTTGCCGACCTTGCCGAAAAACCCCACCGCCGAAGAAATCGCCGAATATCAGAAAAAACTCAAAGAGATTACCGACACTTATCTGAAAAACATGGGATTCTTGTTCACCAACGAAAATTGGGGCGGAGACAGTGAAGCCATCACCCGTTTGCTCCAAACCCTATTGGGCAGAACGGACGCGTCTTTGTTTGCAAGCGCCGGAAATCTGTACGATTCGGTGGACAATGACGACGTGTTCCAGTATTTCGGCATCATGAACATGGTTTCTATGACGTATGGCGAAGACGGAAAATATCTGACGGACATGAAGGATTGGAAAACCCCTCAAATGTTTATTGCGGATACCAGCAACATCCACAATTACAAAGCCGGAAAAAAGGTTGTCTACACGGCAAGCGAATACGTTCAAAAAGATTTGGCGGCCCGGTATCTCAATCCGGATTGGGTGAAGGGGCAAATGGAAGCCGGTTACAGCGGCGCGGCTTTGATGTCCGAATTTATTGAAAACATCTATGGCTGGTCTATTGCGACCAACGGCGATCTCATCGGTCAGGAAACGTGGAATAAAATCTTTGAAATGTACGGGAACAATTCAACCGTGACAAACTGGCTTTCAAACACGTCTCCTTACGCTTTGCAATCTTCAAGCGGAAGGCTTTTGGAAGCGATTCGAACCGGCATGTGGGACGCGTCGGACGCTCAGATCAAAACGTTGATGCAAAATTATGTCAACTCCGTTCTTGAAACCGGAATGGCTTGCTGCCACCACACGTGCGGCAATCCGACGCTGGATTCATTCATTGCCGGCCAAATCTCCGTTCTCGGTCTTTCTCCCGATCAAGAGGAAAAGTATTGGCAGTTGGTTCAAAACACAACCGACCGCGAAAAGCCGGAGACACCCGCTCCGGAACCGTCCGGTCCCTCTTCCAAATCTTCCGGCTCCGGATACGGTCAAGCGACCACGCTGTCCGGTCCTTCCGACGGCGATAATTCCGTCAACGACGACGAAGGCGAAGAAAACGCGGACCAAGGCGAAAGTCCGGGAGTCGGCGTGGACGGAGACGTTTCGGGCGTGCCGGTAACGGAAGTCACCGGATTTGAAATGACGGTTAAAAACATGGCCAACTCCGTCAGAAACTTTATTTCAAACCCGCAGTTCTCGTCTTCCAGCATCATCGCAATTGCGTTTGTCGTGATTGTGGTCGGAGCGATTTTCTACGGGTCGAGAAAGAGAGGATTGTAATCTTGACAAATGCAATCTTTACAAAAATATGAAACGAAACCGCTTTTTTAGCGGTTTCTTTTTCTTTTTTATTTTCTTTCTTTTTCTTTCTTGATAGAGAAGACGACATTTTATTTTTAAATTCTGTTTTTAATCTTGCAATATCAAAGGAGTTCAAACATGGTGAAAAACAACGCTCGGATGAAACTTGTCGTTTTGATTGCGGCTCTTTTGTTCATTGCCGCGGGGGCCGGTTTAATATTTATGAAATATTCAGGTCCGGGGAATTCGGTGGATTCTGCGGATTCTGCGGATTCCGCGGGCCTTGTTAAAGATTACGAGAGCCGTTTTATTCCGTTGTCCGATGTCTCCGGAAATCATGTTCGTTTCACATGGATTACGCTCAAAGACGGGATAAAATATATTCCCGACGGCGCTTTTTGCGTCAAGATTATAACAGTTCGAGAAAATGATGCGGTTTATGATTATTTAAAAACCGTCCAGCCCGGACTCACTGTCACAAAAGCGATGATCGCTTATTTTGATACGGGCGCCGTTGAATATTATGCCGTCGATGATGAAAAAAACGCATCGATTGCTTTTCAAGGGGACGAACCGATATATGAATCTTATAAGGGCTATCATTTTTTTCATTCCGGAAAATCGGGGCTCATCAAATTTTTGGCCGGAAATCCGTTTTTGATTTTGACGACCGGCGGAGAAATCGGTGAAATCGAAAAAGACATCGTTGACGCCGCTTCCGGAAACAAAGCGGGGACGACGTTTTTTGACGACATTTTGATTTACGCGGACGACGTTTCCGTTTTTGAAGACGTTTACGTTTACGCAGAAGACGACGCTCAAAAATATTACCACCGTTCTTCTCATTTTGAAAACGGGTCTTTTCAGTTTGAGGCGATTGTTTTAAACCCCGATGATAACATAAAATATGGTTTGATTCAAATGACAAAAAATGAAACGGAATCCGTCACATACAATTTTTCTGAAACGGGAGACGTGATAAAAATTTACATCTCCGGCGAAAATGAGCCGGAATATACGAAAAAAACGAAAGAGCTCTATAACGCCGTTTTTAATGAATACAATCGGCAACGGTTGGAAAAAGCCGGCATGATCGAATAAATACGACGTCTTGCGGCGGATTTTAAAGTCCCCGAAACACCCCGATATTTTCGCGGCTCCGGTTTTTTATGGATTTCGTTTCTCAAATTAAACTTTTATAAATCACTTTTGTTTTACTTTTGTTCGCTTTTGTTTATTTTTATTTTGCTTTTGTTTTACTTTTGTTTATTTTTATTTTTGTTTTTATTTTTGTTTTTATTTTTATTTTTATTTTTGTTTTTATTTTTGTTTTTATTTTTGTTTTTACTTTTATTTTTATTTTTATTTTTATTTTTGTTTTTATTTTTATTTTTATTTTTATTTTTATTTTTGTTTTTGTTTTTATTTTTATTTTTATTTTTATTTTTATTTTTGTTTTTATTTTTATTTTTGTTTTTATTTTTGTTTTTATTTTTGTTTTTATTTTTGTTTTTATTTTTGTTTTTATTTCAAAATTTTAAAGCCGGATTAAAAACGGATTTTTTTCCATAAAGTTCATAAATTCGAATCCCGTAAATCTTTTGAACAAAAATGGCAGATTTTCAAGTGTATTTCTTTTGGCCGGGTTTAATCCTCTCGATTGTCCTTTCAATTCTGCTGACGCTTCTTTTAAATTTAAGAGCCTGGAAAAAAAGATATAATTATTCTGATTCGGATTTTGACTCCGATTTCAACTCCCGTTTTGATTCCGATTTCAATTCGGATTTCAATTCAGATTTTGCTCCTGATTCTGATTTTGACTCGTCGGTTCCATCCGATTCGAAAAATGAATCCAATCGTTTTAAAATCTCTCAAACCAAAGCCGGCGGAATGATTATGATCGGACCGATTCCGATTGTTTTTGGGAGCGGCGGCGTTCGTTTTGATAAAACCGCTTTTAAGTACGCGCTGATTTTTTTCATTATCGTTTTAATTTGTTGGTTTGTCTTTGGAAGAGTTTTCCTTTAATAGCAGAAACGCATAAAACCGTTTCAAAAAGAAAAGGGTGGAAAAATATGGCAAGAAGACCGCCGGCAAATTCAAGGGCGTCCAAAGATTCTTATCGCGTCAAAGGCAGAGGAGAAAATAAAGGCCGCAAAGAAAAGGATAAAAATAAGGACAAGAACACGGACGTGAAGAGCGAAAGCCGTGAAAAGCGCTTCTCCGACGGGTACAGCGCCAAAGATCTCGGCAAGCTTCAAGAGTCTGATTCGAGCCGGTTTAAGAAAAACACTCGAACGCATTATGAAAATGATTTTATTTTTTGGTGCCGAGAATGCAATTTGCCGTTAATCGGTGAAAAATGCGGGCTTTGCGGTTCGTTGGGGGAAAAAATAACGCTTTCCCAACCCGCAGACGTTCGATTCGCGCAAGGGTATGATTACGATTTGATTGAAAAGCATATGCTTCGCTTGTTTTCGTGCAACCCGCTCAAAGACCGCGTTTTATTGCTCAATAAAATTCCGGGCGACGACCAAACGCTTGAAATCATCGCAGACGGTCGCGTTTTGGGAATTCTTCGCTTTGATTTAAAAATTTTGGATTTCGTATTTGAGCCGACGCTTGCCGGCGCAAAACTGTTCTTCAACGAGCCTTATATTTTTGCGGCCGCAAATCGCGTTGTTAGAGTCCAAAAAACAAAAACGCATTTAAACGGCAAAATCGTGACCTATGATTTCATCGATTCCTTCCCGCAGAACATTCAAAAAGGGGAGGCCGTTTTGATTGCCGCGGGCGACCATTTGACCGGCTGCGGCACGGCTTACGCCTCGGGAGAAGACTTCTATCGCGTGAAAAAAGAGAACGAAAGCGAAGCGGCCGGAATGTCCACCAAATCCGACGCCGAAATCAAAGCCGCTCAAGTTTTAAAAGTGAAAATGTTAACGTCCGATGATCCCGCTTTATTCGCGTTGTCCGAGAAAAAACCGACGATGGAGGAGATTGTCGCCGCCAACAAGGATTATATCAAAGCGCTCGGCAAAAACGCGTTAAATACGATTAAAGGCGCCGTGAATTTAAAAGACAATAAAGACAAGTCGGTTTTTGTCTCTTTCAGCGGCGGCAAAGACAGTTTGGCGGTTTTGGATTTGGCGGCGTCCGCGCTTGTTCATCGGCCGTTCACGGCGGTTTTTTTAAACACGGGCATCGATTATCCGGAAACGGTTGAGTTCGCGCGCGCGTATTGCGAAAGCCGGCAAATCCCGTTTATGGAAATGAATGCCGGAAACGATTTTTGGAAAACCTTAAACGAGCGCGACCACCCGACCAAAGATTCGCGCTGGTGCTGCCAAGTTTGCAAACTCAATTCAAGCAACCGCCTCGCCGACGGAAAACCCCACCTGTCCTTAGACGGCAAGCGTCGCCAAGAATCGTTCATGCGCTCTAAAATTCAAACGACAGGCCTTAATCCGAACGTGGACGGCCAGCTCAATATTTTCCCGATTAAAGACTGGCGCGCAATTGAGGTTTGGCTTTACATCCACTGGCGCAAATTGCCTTACAACCCGCTCTACGACAGGGGTTTGGAGCGCATCGGTTGTTGGATGTGCCCGGCCGCCTTTCAAGCGGAATACGAGCGCATGAAAGAGATTCACCCCGAAATGGCCGAGCGTTGGGAAACATACCTGAAAAAGTGGGCGGCAAAATACAATCTAAACGATAAATTCATTCAACACGGTTTTTGGCGCTGGGAAAAATTGCCCCCGAAAATGATTAAATTGGCGGAAGAATTGAAAATTGATGTTAAAGAATTGGAATATTATAAATCGGAATGAAAAATGAAAAAAGTTTTCATTTTTCTTTGATTTTTTATTCGTTTTATCCATTTTTTAATTTCTATTTTAATTTTAATTTTTATTTTAATTTCT
>JAVESN010000066.1:0-9772 GCA_034006575.1 Methanimicrococcus sp. | reverse complement strand
TTTTTGTTTTAATATTCTTTGAAAATCACAAATGAGATCGCTCATTTTCGATTTTTTTTGAGAGCGTTGCGAGCAAAAAATAATCGGAAATTTGCGGATGGACACCATAAATATCAAAAAAATATAATCCGTTTTTTTGTCGTTTTTAGCTTTTGAAAAATTGCGAATGATTTCGCTGTTTGGCGCGGCTTTTTTTATGTGCTTGCCCTTTTAGATTTTGATTTTTCAGTGATAAATCACCCGGTACGGTTTTTTTTGATCTTTTTTTAAAAATCTCAAAAACCGCCCGCTCATTTTTGATTTATTTTTTTGGGTTAAGTCCGTTCGCTTTGTCACCGCCTTCGGCGGCGCCCGCTGCGAACGGTCGTTCTTAAGATTTGATTAAAAGTTTGAAAAACAGTCGTCGGATTTTAAATATTAAATCAACGATAAGATCTCCCCGTCGCTTTTTGTTATCGTGTTTAAGTCGGGTCGGGCATTCTTATTATATTGTGCTTAAGTTGGGTCGGGCATTCTTATTATTTATATTTTAACGGTTTTTTGTTTTTGTTTTTGTTTTTGTTTTTGTTTCATTCACCATTTTTATTTTTTTGGCGGTTTTTATATTTTTTCAAAATCCCAAATTCCGCCCCCGCTAATTTTGATTTTGAGCAAGCGAAGCGCGCGAAAAATCGAAATTTGCGGATTGACCCCAAAAATCTCATCCAAAATTCACTTCATTTTTTTCATTTCAAAATTTAAACTTGGACTGCGTTTTTGATGTTTGGCGGTGTTTGTTTTTTATTTGTCGCCTCCCGGTTCTTTTCGTTTCTCTTTTCGTCCTTTTTATTCTTTTTAAAAAAAAGATTGCAATCAGGCTTTAAAAATATCAATAAAACATTCCTTTTCGCTTTCTGTTATCATGTTTAAAACTTGGTCGGGCATTCTTATTATTTATATTTTAACGGTTTTTTGTTTTTGTTTTCATTCGCCATTTTATTTTTTGGCGGTTTTTATATTTTTTCAAAATCCCAAATTCCGCTCCTGCTCATTTTCGATTTGAATGAACGATAGCGTTTTAAATGCGGAAATTTGCGGATGTTTCCCCTCTCCCAAATAAAAATATATCTCTCCCCTTTTCCTTTTTTAAAATATGTAGAATGATTTCGCTGTTTGGCACGGCTTTTTTATGACGCTTGCCCTTTTTTAGATTTGGATTTGTTTTATAACTTGTTGATTATGTTTTTCATTTATTTTTCGTTTGTTTCAACCATTTTTTTTCTTTTTCTTTTCTTTTTTTTGCCTTCCTTTATAAGACATTTTTTATCTCCCATAATTAAAAAAACAAGCGGCAATATTTAATATGGAATCTCATAATAGAATATATAAATTAAAAATATAAATTAAAAAAATTGATTTCATTTCGGGAAAAATATGTACAGAATTATAGCCGTTGTCGTTTTATCGGTCGCCGTTGCCACGCTTCAAGTTTATCTTTGTCAGAGGAAAAATAAAAAAATCGGTCTGATTTTGCCGGCGCTTTCTTTCCTCGTCTCAATTTCAGTCATCATAGGGGTTTATGTGTATTCCGACTGGCCAAATTTAATCAGCCTTCTGTTGGCATCGCTTCAAATATTTATTTTTATAAATTTGTTGACGGCGTTTTTAATCTTCATTTATATTTACCATCACGGGAGACGTTGATTGAATCATCGGGGATTTTAAAATGGAAACGGATCTCATTCTTTCATTTTTCAGCCTTTCTTTATTCATATGGTTTGTTTTATCCATCGGCTTGCAAATCTATTACAACGCGCGCTATCAAAAAGCCAAAGCGTTAAAACTGCTGTATCTTTCAGTCGGAATTTCAATATTTTCAGCCTTGGTTCTGACGCTTTATACAACGGATTTTTCCGATTTTTTAATCCAGCAATCATTATTATATTTCGTATTGTATTTTATTTTATGGAATGTTTCAACGGTCGTCTCGGCCCTCATTTATTTGATTTATTCTAAAGTCAAAAGCAAGCCTTTGAAAAAAAAACCGGGTGAAAAAGAATTAAAAAAAGAAAGGCTTTTAAACAGCAGCCTGAGAAACAGTTTCAGAAAATGAATTCCAAAAAAGGAAAGAATACGGAGAATGAAAATGTCAACCTCCCCTCCAAAATATCATTATGAAAAACTTGAAGACATGCCCAATATCGGCAAAATCGCCGCCAAAAAACTCAGAGAAGCCGGCATCCAAACGCCCGACGATTTATGCGCAATCAGCAGTCAAGAAGCTCTCCTGCGATTACGCGAACATGATTCGGGCGTATGTTTAAGTATGCTGTGCGGACTAAAAGGCGCGATTTGCGGCGTTCGTTGGCATAATTTACCGGATGAAAAGAAAAAAGAACTGAAAGATTTCCATAAAAATTTATAATTTTATTTTGTTTTTTATTGTTTCCTGTTTTTCTTTCTATTTTGTTTTTATTTTGATCTTGTTTTCAGTTTTCTTTCTATTTATTTTTGTTTTGATTTTGTTTTCTGTTTTTTTCTATTTATTTTTGTTTTGATTTTGTTTTCTGTTTTTTTCTATTTATTTTTGTTTTGATCTTGTTTTCTGTTTTTTTCTATTTATTTTTGTTTTGATCTTGTTTTCTGTTTTTTTCTATTTATTTTTGTTTTGATCTTGTTTCCTGTTTTTTTCTATTTATTTTTGTTTTGATCTTGTTTTCTGTTTTTTCTATTTATTTTTGTTTTTATTTTAATCTTGTTTTCAGTTTTTCTTTCTATTTTGTTTTTATTTTGATTTTGTTTTTATTTTGACTTTGTTTTCTGTTTTTCTTTCTATTTATTTTTGTTTTGATTTTGTTTTCTGTTTTCCTTTCTATTTTATTTTCATTTTTTGTTTTTATTTCAGATCTTATTTTTTATTGAAATGCTCGTTGTGCGCCTTTTAATTCGTTAATATTTAAATAATTGAACGGCGTTCAATTTCATCTTTAAGTCAATTTATAAAAATGATTTTGAAAAATTCAAAACAATTCAGGTGTCATTATTTATGCAAATGCTTCTCATTCACTCGGATTTTATCGAGTATGAAACGAAAAAGAAAACGAAAATCGCAGAAGAAATCAGCGACGATATGAAGTCCGGCCGTTTGGAAGAGGCTCTTACGGCTTTTATCGCCGTTGAAAAATGCGACGAGACGAATCCCGACAAAACCGTGACCGCCGCGGTCGCTCAAATTAAAAACACATTAGAGCAAGTCAAATCCGATAAAGTGATGCTTTATCCGTACGCGCATCTCAGCGCCAGCCTTTCGTCGCCCGACGTCGGCGTTTCCGTTTTAAAAGGAATCGCGGCGACGCTTTCCGAGGACGGGGTGGAAGTCAAGCGCGCGCCATTCGGGTGGTACAAAGCGTTTCAAATCAGCTGCAAAGGACACCCCCTTTCCGAGTTGTCCAAACACATTTGTGTGGACGAAGAATCCGGTGCGGATTCGGCTGCCGGAAGCGTCGGCGCTTTGAAAGGAAATTCTTGCGGAACCTCCGTTCAACTTTCGGAAGACGGCGACGTTGTTTCCGAAGCGCTCAAAGCGGAAAGCGTCGCTAAATCTTATTTCAAAATAATGGAGCCGTCCGGCGTGATGCATGACGTCGACTCTTTTGATTTAAAAGCGCATGAAAAACTTCAAAAATTCGTGAATTATGAAGTTTCTAAAAACAGAGCCGTGAGCGCACCGCCGCCGCATGTCGAGCTAATGAAAAAATTGGAGCTTGCGGATTACGAGCCGGGGTCGGATTCCGGAAACATGAGATATTATCCGAAAGGGCGCCTTATGAAATCGTTGCTTGAAAATTACGTCGTCGAACGCAGCGTTTCGGATTTCGGGGCGATGGAAGTGGAAACGCCGATTATGTATGACATGAATCACCCGACTCTGAAAAAGTATTTGGATCGGTTCCCGGCGCGCCAATATTCCATTGAATCCGACAAACGCCATATGTTCCTTCGATTCGCCGCTTGTTTCGGACAATTTTTAATGAATCACGACATGACGATTTCTTACAGAAACATGCCGCTGAAAATGATTGAACTCACACGCTACAGTTTTCGAAAAGAGCAGCGCGGCGAATTGGTCGGATTGCGCCGTCTTCGCGCGTTTACGATGCCGGACATGCACACGCTTTGCCGCGACATGGAAGAAGCGAAAACGCAATTTTTTGAGCAATACGAATTCTGTATCGACGTTTTAAACGACATCGGAATCGAATTGCCGGATTTTGAAGTCGCGATTCGTTTTACCAAAGATTTCTATGACGAAAATACGGAATTAATTGAAAAAATGGTTCAAAAGGTCAACAAGCCCGTCTTAATTGAAATGTGGGACACGCGCTTCTTTTACTTCGTTTTGAAATTCGAATTTAACTTCGTGGATTCCTCCGAAAAAGCAAGCGCGCTTTCAACCGTTCAAATCGATGTCGAAAACGCCGAACGCTATGACATCACCTACACGGATTCCGACGGCGAAATCAAACGCCCGACCGTTCTTCACTGCTCCCCCAGCGGCGCAATCGAGCGTTGCATTTACGGCCTTTTGGAAAAAGCGGCGATGAACAGCGTCAAAGGAGAAATTACCACGCTTCCGGTTTGGCTTTCCCCGACTCAAGTCCGCGTCATCCCGGTTTCCGAAAAGAACACCGAGGCCGCCGAAAAAATCGCGGCCGGTTTGAAATATAGGGTGGACTTTGACGACCGCGAATTAACGCTCGGCAAAAAAATAAGAGAAGCCGGAACCGAATGGATTCCGTACACCGTTGTCATCGGCGATAAAGAAGCCGAAACCGGAAAGTTGGCGGTCACGATTCGTGCAGAATCCAAACCCAACAAACCGTTCCAACAGGAAATGACAATCGAAGAGCTCAACGACAGAATCGGAAAAGAAATCGCCGGAATGCCTTACCGAGGCTTGGCGCTTCCGAAATACTTGTCAAAGAGAGCGAAATTCGTTTAAAACAATATTTTAAATTTAAAAGGAAAAGTGATTTATTCACTCCTTTTTTTTATATTTTTTAACTTTAATCAAAGTCGGTGTTCTTCTTTTCGTTTTTTAATCAAACCCGTCAATCCGTTTTCATTTTTTGTTTTAATTTCAGATTGTAACGACCGATTAAAAATATTAATCAAAACCGCGAGCATCTTTTTATTTCATCTTTTTAAAATCTGCCGGCGTTTTCGCTGTTTGGCGCGGTTTTTACTTATTGCCGGCAACACTTTTTCTTTTTTATTCGATATTTGTCGTTTGCATTGCCGTTTGCGTATTCAGTTTTTGTTTTCAGTTTTTGTTTTATTTTCTATTTCTTTGATTTTAATATCCCTTAAATCCCAAATACGACCGCTCATTTTCGATTTTTTTTGTAAGCGCTGCGAGCAAATAAAATCGGAAATTTGCGGATGGACCCAAAAAATATCAAATAAAAAATATTACTCCTCTTTTTACTTTTATTTTTTAAAAATTTCGATTCGGTTTCGCTGTTTGGTGAGGCGCTGTTTTGCCGCACCTCCCGTTTTTCGTTTTATTTGTATTTGCAGCCTGCGTTTTTATTTGCCGTTTGCATCCGTATTTGTGTTTTCAGTTTGCGTTTGCAGTTTGTATTTGCTGCTTACATCTTCTTTTTGTTTGCATATGCATCTGCTTTTTTTATAACAGCCGAACGCTCTCGCGAACGCGGGCACGGCTACCACCGTTCACATTTCTGCCTGCCGCCTGTCGCTTGCTGCCTGCCGCCTGTCGCTTGCTGCCTGCCGGTTGCAAAATATTTTCAAAAATAATTAATAAAAAGCGCAATCGTTTTTTCATTTTAATTCTTAAAAATCAACTCTCGGTTTCGCTGTTTGGCGCGCGTCATTTTTCAGAATTTGCCGCCTGCCGTTTTTGTAAAAGTAAAAGAAAAAAAGAAAAAGGAAAAAAAGAGGGAAATAGAAAAAAAAGGAAAAGATTTTTTTTTAATTTTTCTTTTCCGAAATGCCGATGGTCATTGAGATGCCTTCGATATCCCATTCTTTAACGAGTTTTCCGGAAACGGACGCGCCGGTTTCCGTGAATTGCAAATTTTCGGCGCGGACTTCTGAGGCAATTAATTCTCCCATCTTTTGAACCAATCCCCAAACGCGCTTGTCTTGAATGAAAACAAAGGCGTTAATCTGCTCGTCAACGGCTAAATTCGCCTCTTTTCTCATGTCTTGGACTCTGCGAATCACTTCTCGCGTATATCCTTCAGATTCCAGCTCCTCGGTCAATTTCGTGTCGACATAAACCATGCCGCAGTCCGAAGCGCTTCCGGCAATTCCTTCCGGAACGGATTCTTCAAACTCGACCATATTCGGCGTGACCGTCACGATTGTGCCGTCCGCTAAGGTGAGCTCCATCTCCTCGACACGCTCAAAAGCCTCTTTTAAAGATTTGGCGCCGGCCTCCGTTAAAGCGTCGGCCACTTTTTTGGCGTCCTGCTTAAACGTCGGGCCCAAAACGCTTTGATTGGGCGTCATTTGAACATCCAAATCCTTCCAAGTTTCCCCGACCGCCAAGACTTGAACATCTTTTGAATTGGTCTGCTCCAACAAAACTTCTCTTAAATGCGCCAACGCCAAAGAAACGTTTTCATCCGTCGGAACCACAACAATTCTTGAAATCGGCCATCTCAGCTTACGACCAGCTTTTTGGCGCGCGTTGGAAGACGCTTCCACAACGGTTCTGACAATTTCCATATACTCTTCCAAAGCGACATCTCTCAAACTCTCATTCACCATCGGCCAATCATTCATATGAACCGAAAGAAGCGCGTTTTCATCCCCGTTTCTCACCAAATTTTGATACATGGTTTCCGCCAAATACGGCATAAACGGCGCGATTAATTTGGAGAGCGTCACATATATCTCATAAAGCGTGGCGTAAACCGCCAACTTATCCGGATCATCCGCTTCCGTCCATGTTCTCGGGCGAATCAGCTGAATATACCAGCGCGACAAATCTTCCAAAATAAAATTGAACAAACCGCGAACCGCTTTGTGAAGCATTTTTTCATCCATCGCCTTCGTCACGTCAAAAACGACCGACTGAAGACGCGATAAAATCCATTTATCCTCTTCGCGCATGTTTTCAATCAAAGAGCCGATCGGATGCGCGCGCGGATCGAATTTGTCCAAAACCATGTAAGGGAGCGGGAATTTATAAACATTCCAAAGAATATTGACGGTTCGATTGACGGTCGCCACATCTTCCCAGACGAATTTCAAATCATCCCACGGCGCGCTGGAAGACAAAGAGTAAGCCCGAAGAACATCCGCGCCGTATTTTTCAATCACTTCATCCGGCGTGACAACGTTTCCGAGACTCTTGGACATTTTTTTCCCGTCCTTATCCATCGTAAAGCCGTGCATCAATACGCTTTTGTAAGGGGTTTTTCCGAAAGCCGAGACGGACGCGCCGAGCTGAGAATAAAACCACCCGCGCGTCTGATCATGCCCTTCCGTAATGAAGTCCGCCGGCCACATTTCTTCAAGAAGGTCCGTTCGCTGCGGAAAGCCGAGCGTTGCCAAAGACGCCACGGCCGAATCAAACCAAACGTCAAAAACATCTTTTGAGCGAACCATTTTGCCGCCGCATTCACAGTCCAAAAAAACGTCATCCACATACGGGCGATGAAGTTCAATATCTCCCGTCAGCTGCGCTTTTGCAATCAATTCCTGTTTGGTTCCAAAAACAGCGCGCGCATGACAATCCGGGCAGGTCCAAATCGGAACCGGAATGCCCCAATAACGTTGCCTGGAAATGCACCAGTCGCGCGCATCGGCCACCCAGCTTCTGAATCGAGCGGATCCGGCCCATTCCGGATACCATTCAATGTCGTTGTCAATCGCGCTCAGCATGTCGTCTTTGATTTGCCCGACATCCAAAAACCATTGCTCGGTCGCCAAATAAATAATCGCGGTTTTACAGCGCCAGCAGTGACCGTATCTGTGATTGACTTTTCCTTGAGAAAGCAATAAATCTTTTTGAATCAAATCGTCAATGATGATTTCATTCGCGTCTCGGATATTCATTCCGGCGTATTTTCCGGCTTCTTTGGTGTAAGAGCCGTTTGAGCCGACCGGACAAAATATCGGA
Source organism: Methanimicrococcus sp. (assembly GCA_034006575.1). Taxonomy (GTDB): domain Archaea; phylum Halobacteriota; class Methanosarcinia; order Methanosarcinales; family Methanosarcinaceae; genus Methanimicrococcus. Next base: position 1,638 of record JAVESN010000066.1, on the reverse strand, counting down.
AGATTGAATCGGGTTCCGACGTTAAAGTCGTCCAAACCGTGCCCGGGAGCGATGTGAACAATGCCCGTGTTATCCAATGAAACGTAATCGGCCGGATAGACGGCGTGCGCCATTTCAGACTGCGCCGGAACTTCTTCTGCCAACGGCGCCGTGTATTCCAATCCTTGCAAATCCGCGCCGATTTTCGTATCCAATATCTCGTGCGCCGTGTATTTTCCTCTTTTCATGATAAGCGGAACGGATTCTTTTCCGATAATCAGTTTTTCAATTTTGCCGTCTTCGCGAACGGCTTTCACGACGGCGTATTCCGCTTTCGGGTGAACGGCGGCGGCGACGTTTGACGGAATGGTCCAGGGTGTTGTCGTCCAAATCACGATATAAGAATCCGGCTCCCCTTTAACGGGGAATTTGACGTAAATCGACGGATCGTCGCGGTCCATATATTCGACTTCGGAATCGGCAATCGCGGTTTCACAGCGCGGGCACCAGTTCACGACACGTTTTCCTTCTTCTAAAAGACCTTTTTCATAAGCTTTTTGAATCACCCACCACGCGGCTTCGATGTATTCGTCTTTTAAAGTCATGTACGGATTGTCCCAATCCATCCAAACCCCCAGCGCCTTAAACTGGGCTGTCATGTCGCCTTTTTTCTCAATCGCGAAGGTTTTGCATTCCTGAATGAAATTGCCGACACCGAAGGTTTCGATATCTTTTTTGGAATGAAACCCGAGTTTTTCTTCCACTTTGACTTCAATCGGCAAACCGTGCATGTCCCATCCGGGTTTGTCCGTCACGGCATCGCCCCTCATGGATCTGTATCTTAAAATCGAATCTTTAATGACTTTGTTCCAAGCGGTTCCCATATGAATATGGCCGGTGGTATACGGCGGTCCGTCGACAAAAAAGAATTTTTTCCCGTTTTTTCTTCCTTCGCGCGTTTTACGATACGCGTCGTTTTCATTCCAAAATCGGTTGACTTGTTCTTCAACCTTTTTTGTATCGTATTTCTCCGGTATTTCCTGAAGCATAATAACAATCCGATTCCTTTTATAATATAATTCTGTATAATTTAATATAATATATTTTAATATTTGAAATTTAAAAATTGATATTTAAAATTTAAAATTTAAAAATGAATTGACAATAAATCAAATAAGAGCATATAAAGGTGTGGAACAAACAACACTTTCTCATAAATATATTTCGAAATAAAATCGAATTTAAACAAATCAAATTTGAACATTTTTTGAACAAATCTGTTTTTAAAACATATCAATTGAAAAATTATTGCCGTCTTTTCATTTGGTTTTAAAAAATAAGATACGGTTTTGCTGTTTAGGCGCGCGTTTTTTTGTGCTTATGGTTTGCCGTTTGGATTGCGTTTATGGTTTTCCGCTTGGCTTGGTTTATGGTTTTCCGCTTGGCTTGGTTTATGGTTTGCCGCTTGGTTTGGTTTATAGTTTGCCTTTTGGTTTGTGTTTATTGTTTGCCTTTTGGTTTGTGTTTATTGTTTGCCTTTTGGTTTGTGTTTATTGTTTGCCTTTTGGTTTGTGTTTATAGTTTGCCTTTTGGTTTGTGTTTATTGTTTGCCTTTTGGTTTGTGTTTATTGTTTGCCTTTTGGTTTGTGTTTATTGTTT
>JAVESN010000028.1:0-18840 GCA_034006575.1 Methanimicrococcus sp. | reverse complement strand
TTTATTGTTTGCCTTTTGGTTTGTGTTTATGGTTTGCCGCTTAGTTTGTGTTTATGGTTTGCCGCTTAGTTTGTGTTTATGGTTTGCCGCCGGCTTTTGTGTCCGGCATTTGTCTTTCATTTTTAATAAAACCGTTTTTATAATGAACTTGAGCGCAGCTGTCTCTTAATAATTTTTTTGCCGGTTTTATTATTTGCATAAAATCAATAAAAAAGGAACGTTCGTTTTTCATTTAAATTCTTAAAATCGAATATCGTTTTCGCTGTTTAGGCGCGCCGTTTTTTCATTTCCGGCGCTCGTTTTTTTGAAAAAAAATTATTGAAATGACGTTTCCGTGTTTTTCACAATTGTTTCTTTGTTTTTGATTTCTTTGATGTCCCATTTTTCAATGGTTTTTAATTGGTTAAACAATTGAACGATATCATTGTCTTTTCCGTTCCAATAAAAGTCTTTTTTAAGAGTTTTTTCTTTGTTTAATTCCTCAAAGAAAGCCAGCGTCAAATAGTAAATCGCTTTTTCGGAAGAAAACGGAACATTGTAAGTCACGCGGTATTGACCGTGATAACGACCGTAAGAGACAAGCGTATATCCCCTTCTTTGATATTTTTGAATCTCGTCAAAATCACAAAGTATTTCGGTTTCGTGGGTTGTTGAATTGTCGATGGTGGAAATGCTTTTTAAAATCAAGCCGATTGTAAAATCTGAAATTTCACGGCGGCATTGCATTGTAATTTTGCCGTATGTGCAAATCAGTCGAATATTTTCATTGCCCATCTCAAAAGAAACAAGAGATTGCGGATCAATATCGGTCAGCTTCATCTTTGCTTTTTCCGTGGTTTGTAAATTTCGGCTCAACAATGCAACACCATTTCCAATTCATTTTTAATTAGATGTATTTTTGAATTGAAATATAGAATATGAATATTTCCCTTATTTAATTAAAATTTTGATTCATTTTATTAAATTTTGATTCAAATGAGAATTTTCAATCGGAATCCGTTTATTTAATAATTTTATCATTTGGTTGACACAAGCGTGCTGATTAAGGAATTGTCTTTTCGGAGGGTTTTTAATTGGTTGGCCGGTCCGATGACGGTTAATTTTTGTCGCCCGGTATCCTTTTTTAAAAGTTTTCCAAAAAATGAAACGTTGTCGTCTCGGGGATAACTTTCGATTTCCAAACCGTAAAAATCGTCGTGAATTTCAGACATGGTCATTTCAATCAATTTGGCTTCTTCCATCGGGTCCAGCCCTTTTTCCAAAACCATGATCTTTCCTTTTCGGACTTCATCAATGATGTAACGCACTTTTTCGGTCGACCCCATTTTAGAAAGTTTCGCGTCCGAAATTAAATCCAGTTGAATATCGCTCATTTGAATCACCCGAATTGTTTTGCGATGGATTCGTAAAATGTTTCCATGTTCGTTCCTTCCAATGCGGAAATTCCGATAAACGGATGTTGCGGAAACGCTTCTTTTATGGCTTCCGGGTCCGAATTCGGGAGGTCGATTTTATTGGCGACGATTAAAAGCGGCAATTTGCGCGCTTCCATGTTTCCGATAACGGTGACGTTCACTTGCGTGTACGGGTTTTCGGTCGCGTCCATGACTAAAATCACGCCGTCTAAGTCGTCCAGCCATTTTACGGATTCAATAACGCCTTCCGTTGCTTCTTTAGAACGCTGCTTAGATTCTTTTTCGCCCATCCCTTCTTTCATAAAGTCATGGAAATCTATTTTTGTCGCCAAACCGGGTGTGTCAACGATGTCTAAACAGATTTTGCTGCCTTTTGACTCGATTTCCAATTTGTGGTGGCGTTGCGCTTTTCTGGTTTCATGCGCAATATGGGAAACGGATCCGATCGGCTCGGAATTATCATCCGCATCGTCTTTCCAGTCTTTTACAATACGGTTGGCAAGCGTCGTTTTACCGGCGTTGGGCGGTCCGTAAATTCCGATACAAGCATTTTTTTTCTTAAACAATCTGCCGAAAAAACTTTTGAATTGTGAAATTACACCCATGATTTTCCTCCAAAGGAAAAATTAAAATTTTGAATATAATTTAATTAAATCATAAATCTTAAATTACAAATATTTTTGAATGACAATCAATTTTAAATCAAAAAACATTACCGTAATATGATTTTATCATTTTGGCGGTGAAATGTAATTATAGAAAAAAGTCACAGCTAGTATTTATAATTCATGTTAACTGAATAAAAATTGAGAAGTGGTTTTTAAAAAATAAGACCAAAAAATAAAAGCGAATTTAAAAGACAGAATTCAAAAAAAGAATTCAAAAAAAGAATTCAAAAAATCGAAATTTTAAAGATTTGAATTCAAAAAACCGGAATTTTAAAAATGGGAATTTAAGAAAATAAAATTCGAAAAATCAGAACACAGATTAGCTCAAATTTTAAATTAGAAAACAGATTGGCTCAAATTTTAAATTAGAAAACAGATTGGTTCAAATTTTAAATTAGAAAACAGATCGGCTCAAATTTTAAATAAGTTTTAAACGGCGTTTAAACCGTCGTTTGCTTTTCAATTTCTTGGTTTTGAATATGTTTTTTATTTTCCAATTCTTCGTTTATTTCCTTTTCTTCCGCCTTTTCAAATATTTTCGGGAACGGAATAAACGAACAAACGATTACGGCAAGACTGAGCGGAATTAAATATTCAATCGGTGCAAGAATCATAAAAACCAAAACGGTCGCCGCCGGTTTTCTTAAAACCATGTATGTGGCGGAAACGGAACAAATTAACGCGCAAAATGTGGAATCAATCGGAATGATTTTTGAAACGGCATATCCGAGAACGATTCCCGCAAAAATAATCGGGAAGATATGACCGCCGCGCCATCCCGTTAAAAAACAAAGCCGGGTTAAAAACATTTTTAAGACAGCTGTTAAAAATAATACGGTTATCGATAAAGTCGTCCATTCGGATACGATTTGAGATATTTGAGCCTCTCCCGAAAAAAGGGTATACGGCAAAAAAAGACCGATAAAACCCAAAATAAAGCCGCCGATTGTCGCCAATAAAACCTTTTTGTTTCGAATCGGTTGAATTCCTTTTTGAATCAAAATTCCGAACACATAATATAAATAACCAAATAAACCGGCAAATAAGGCTAACGGCAAGAGCGAAATCCATTCCTTAAATTCAAGGGAAGTATATTCATAACGATAAATTCCCGTCTCCGGAAACAAGGAGGATAAAAGTATAAAAACGAAAAAAGCGGCAAATGCCGACGCAATGTAAACTAAATTTTTTTCAGGCTTTGAAAGCCCCTCATTTGATTTTTGAAAGTCTTGACGGTTTTCATTTTGAAAGTCTTGACGGTTTTCATTTTGAAAGTCTTGACAGTTTTCATTTTGATTGATTTGGTTTGAGTTATTTTGATTGATTTGACTTTGGTCACTTTGATTTTCTTCATTTGTAAAAAATGATTTTTGTCTGGGTTCAAATGTTTCGGCCAGTCCGAAAAACGGAGAGCCGAACATTGCGCTTAAAGTTGCCGCAGCGCCGATTTCGGTATAGACCTTCACGTTTTTTGCGGTTAATTTTATTTGATCGGCAATCCAAGTGCTCAAACCGCTTAAAATTGAAACGAGCGCCGCTTCCGGACCAATGCTGCCGCCGAATATTAACGGCAGAAATGATGAAATCGCAACACCGGGCAAATTTTTGTAATCCGCGCGTTTATTTTTTTTCAATTCCTGCAATTCGACAGATAAAACTCCGGGCACATTTCCAAAATATTTTTTACAAAGACCGACCAAAAAACCGCCGGCAGTACAAATAATTAAAGGCAAATAAATAATGTCAACCGTTTGAGGCAGCCAAACCCAAATGAAATCAATCGAAAAATGGACCGCCCACAAAAAAAACCAAGTCAGTGCTCCGATTAAAGCTCCCAAAATCAATGCGTAAATTAAAAAAATAACCCGATTTTTTTTCTTAACGTCTGCCATTAAAAAACATATTAGTCGATAAACTATTTATTTTCTTATATGTCCGTTGGTTTTTCTAACAATATCTTTAAATCTCTCCAAAAAAAATCATTTTTGTTAAAAATTGCAGGATATGAAAAACATTTAAATTAAAATAAAAATAAAATTAAAATAAAATTAAAATAAAATTTTAAACAAAAATTTAAATAAATTTTAAACAAAATTTTTAAACAAAATTTTTAAACAAAATTTTAAATAAATTTCAAAAAATTTAAAAAAAAATGAGTCAAATTAATTCAAATACAGACATTATATATTTAATTTAATTTGATATATTTTTATTTATGACTCGGCGAATCAATCGAAGCGTCAATTGCAATTTCGCAAATATTTGTCGCATAATCAACAATTCGGCCGATACTGTCGATGACGGTTTGAATGCAAATCATGGTTTCGATTGAAAAATGCGTTGAAGCGTCAAAGTAACCGCGCATGAAATTTGTTCTTAACGTATTTATTTCCTCTTGCTCTTCAATGACTTGATTTGCCAATTTCGGATTAAGCGTTATAAGAGAATCCATTGATTTTCTAAACAAATCAATGGCGAGTTCAGCCATCTTTTTAATTTCATTGATTCTTTTTTCATCCAATTCAAATTGATAAGTCATTACAAGTTGAGCGATTTTATAAGAGTGGTCGGCAATACGCTCAATCGGCGATGCGGCCATTCTGTAGCTGTAATATTCTTCAATGGTCATATCCTGAACATCGGATAATCCGGTTCCGCAAAGAATGGCTTTAAATTGTTTTGCAATAACCATGTATACGCGATCGACTTCGTCGTCTCTTTCCATAACGTCTGTCGCCAAATCCGAATCATCGTTGCAAAACGCTAAAATACTGTCGTTAAACATGGACGCCGTAATCAATGACATTCTTTGAACGGCTTTTCGAATCGATAATTCATTCGGGCTTAATAAAGTTTGAACCAAAACAAAATTGGAAGCTTCTTCGATAATTTCAGGGCCGATTAATTTATGGCAAGCGGAACGAATCGTTTTTTTCTGGTTTGCCGTGATTTTTAAAGATGAAAATTCAATCACATCATATCCGGCTAAATATGTCGCAATAAACGTTCTTTCTAAAACACTGCCTTCCGAGTTCGTAATGTCGACAACTTTCTTTCGAAGCGGTTTTGCATCGATTTCAGGGCTGATTAATAATTTTCCATTCGGCTGCGGTTGAATACCGACACGAGAACCGGAAGTAATTCCGACTTTTTCCGCCCAACGTTTCGGTAAAGAAATAATGTATGTTGAGCCGCCCGTTTGTTGAACTTTACGCGTTTCCATTGATAAACACCTGATGAAATTTAATCATTAATATTGAAATCATTTTGATTATAATTTTGGTTAATAATTTATGTTAATATATAAAATATATGAATATAAATCCATAGGAAATAAATTTGTTTTTAAAACTATTGTCTTCTTTTATTTTTCTATAAATTCTAATTTTCTATATATATTTTTCTGATTTTTAGGATATTCAAAATGTTTATATTTTAAAAAGTTTTAACAGGATTCAAATGAAGATTCAAAAGGGATACGGGTGTGCATTTGGTGGCGGCACGATCGTTAATGCGATTGCGACTTGGAGCGGCTGCGCTTATGCCACGGAAATGAAGACATACGCCGAAGTTCTTCTTCATGAAGAGAAAACGAGTCGCCGAATTGTCGGAAGCGTTTTTGAAAATGAAAAAACGAACCCGCACTTGATTGAGCTTTGCGTTCAATTCGTTTTAGAGGAGTTGGATTGTTCAAAAAAAGCGTCCGTTTTGACGAGGAGCGAGATTCCGATTGCCGGCGGTTTAAAGAGCAGCAGCGCTGCCGCAAACGCTTGTGTTTTGGCGGCTTTGGACGCTTTGGGCGAAACGATGGAGCCGTCTGACATCGTCAAACTCGGAGTTCGCGCGGCCAAAGAAGCGGGCGTGACAATTACGGGCGCTTTTGACGACGCGTGCGCTTCTTTTTACGGCGGCGTCGCGGTGACGGAAAATAAGACGTTGACCCTTTTAAAGCGAGAAGAATTTCATTATGACGTTTTTGTTTTAAATCCCGGAAAAGCGTTCAGTTCCGAGACAAATGTTTCGCGCTCCGTTTTAATGAAAGATTTGGTTCAAATCGCTTTTGATTCGGCGTTTGTGGGAGAGTATAAAACCGCGATGAAACTGAACGGTTTGATTTATTGCGGCGCGCTTGGTTTTAATCCAGAGCCGGCCGTATCCTGCATGGAAATCGGTGAAAAGTTCGATGTTGTCGCCGGTCTTTCGGGAACCGGTCCGTCGTTTACGGCGCTTTTTCCGACATCCGATTCGTTGGGAAAAGAACAAAATGAAGAATTAAATGTTTTGAAAGAAAAAATAAAACTAAATTGGAAACTTCAATATCCGAACGCCGCCGTTTTTGAAACGAAAACGAGCAATAAAAACGCGTATGAAGAAAGCGTCCGTTTTTCAAAATTCATGAAAGAAAATCAAACGGATTTAAAATCCGTCAATTTGAAAAATATGAAATTTTGATTCCATTTTTTTATTTGTTTTTTATTTGCCTGTCTTCAATCGCAAAATGAATAATTTTATTGCCCTGTCATTTGATAATAAAAAAAACTCCGACAATTCAAAAAAAGCGAAAAACGGAGTACTTATCTATTTATATTTATCTTCTTTTTATATTCATTTTTTTGATTTTCATCGTATTCCTTTTGAAAATAAAACAGGGCATCCGCGGGAAAACTGTTTCAGGCTGTATTTAAGGAACTTTATTGAAAATCCCAAATACGACCGTTCATTTTCGATTTTTTTTACAAACGTTGCGAACAAAAAATAATCGGAAATTTGCGGATTCACACCATAAATATCAAAAAAATAATGGTTTGTTTTTTCTATTTTCGTTTTTTTAAATTTATCGGACAGTTTCGCTGTTTGGCGCGGCGTGATTTTTGTTGAAATGCCGCGCCTTATTTTCATTTTTCGGTTTTGTCAACGTTTTGAGTTGCATTTGCATCTGCATTTTGAGTTTGCAGTTTGCATCTGTATCAAAATGTTTTCAAAAATGATATTTTTGATTTTCGTGTATTTCATTTTTAAAATGGAAGGTAACTCATTGCTTTTCAGAAATTATGCAATTCTCCGTTGAATTCCGCTTTGTTTTTCATTTTTTTGATTTTATTTTTCATTTTATTATCATTTTATTATCATTTTATTTTTTACAAATGATACTTTTATAAGTAAAATCCGCTTTATTCTTATTCGGTGATAAAATGTCGACAGGTATGTTAGAAACCACGCGTGAAAAGATGAGATTATTGGATCGTGAAATTGTTGAATTGATTGAAATGCGAACCAATTTGGCCGGTGACATTTTATCTTCAAAAAAAGAGATGGGAAGACCTATCGTTGATGAAGAGCAAATGCAAAAAGTTTTGGACCGCGCCTGCGGTTTGGCCGTTGAGAAGGGACTTGATGTGGATTCCATTCACCAAATTTTTGAAATTCTCGTCCAAATGAGCATTGAAAAACAAAAAGAATACAGCGGAAAATCTAAATTCATTTAATTCATTTGATAAAAATTTTTATTCGTTGGATATTTTTATTCATTATCTTCTATTCTTACATTTAATTCTTTTTTATTTTATCTTATTTTTTCTTTTTTTATTTTATTTTTTTTGTTTCTCCGTCTTGTTTTCAAAAAACATTTAAAACCGAAAAACCGTTTTTCAAACATTAATCAAACCTCAAGAACGACCGTTCGCTGCAGGCGGTGACAAAGCGAACGGATTCGACTCGATAAAATAAATCAAAATCGTCATCCGTTTTTTCAAAAAGGGGTCAATTCGCAAATTCCGTTTTTCAAAAAAACGAAAAAAATAGAAAGGATAAACGGGAAAAATAAATCGTAAAGCGGCAGATGAAAAACAAACGCTGTCTAAACAGCGAAAACATTGGTTAAGTTTAAACTTTGAAATAAAAAAACAAATGGTTTTTGAATGAGATTTTTGGGGTCCATCCGCTAATTTCGATTTTTCGCGCGCTTCGCTTGCTCAAAATCAAAATTAGCGGGGCCGGAATTTGGGATTTTAAAAAAATATAAAAACCGCCAAAAAAATAAAATGGTGAATGAAAACAAAAAACCGTTAAAATATAAATATTAAGAATGCCCGACCAAGTTTTAAACATGATAACAGAAAGCGAAAGGGAATGTTTTATTGACAATTTAAAAACCGTTCGCAAATTCCTCTTTTTCAAAAAAATGAAAAGGAATCAAAAGGATAAATGAGAAAAAAACCGGGAGGCGGCAAATAAAAAACAAACGGTGCCCAAACAGCGAAAACACCGGGCAAGTCTAAACTTTGAAATAAAAATAAGTTGTTTTTGAATGAGATTTTTAGGGTCCATCCGCAAATTTCGATTTTTCAAGCGTTTCATTTATTCAAAATCAAAAATGAGCGGGGGCGGAATTTAGGATTTTTAATATAAATTAAAAACATAAAAATAAAAATAAAAATAAAAATAAAAACAAACAAAATAAAACGAAAACAAACAAAACGAAAAAGTAAAACACAAAACCGGAAACGATTCAGTTTATTCTTTCAACTTGTGCCGATTCAAGTTTCTGTTTCATTGCGATTTATTTTGTGCCGTATTTTCGGACATGCTCCCACGAATTTAATAATTTGTTATCGGGGGTTTGGTTTTCATTGTAAATTCCGATGTTTTTTCGATTGAAATGTTTTCGGTCTTCTCCGATCGGGCAAACTTTGATGCAAACGCCGCAGGGAGAAATTCCGTTTTTGCCGAGCTTTTCGTTGTATTCGACGCATTTCATTTTATCGATTTTGGATTTCGGATACGGTTTTGTTTTATCATTTGAAACGGCGTTTGCGGGACAATGTTTTGCGCAGGCCATGCATTGGATGCAAAGGCTTTCGGTGGCTTTTTGGATCTTTTTATTCTCTTCGTTTTTCGATTCAAAAAAATCCGATTTCAGTTCAAAAAAACCCAAGTCGTCTGTTGTCGCCGCCGTTAAGACGGTTGTAAAACGGACTCTGGGGCCGTATTCCGGCGTTAAAAGCGTGTTGTTTTGTCCAAAAGATCCGAGACCTGCATGATAGGCGGCGTGTTTGTGAGAAAAAGCGGCCGCCGGATTTTTCTGAAGCGCGGAAATGCCGGAGTAACCGTCCCTTGGAATCGGAATTGCCGGAAAAGAATGGTCGTTTAAATAAAAAGAAAGTTCCAACGCTTTTGAATCCAAATAAGAATTTAAAGTTTTATAATGCTCGTTATAATAAACCGACGGCGTCGTTTCCAATATCGGCAATAAAACGGGAACGCCGATGACGACGGCTGTTTCGGCTTCCGGAAAGATATTCATCGGATAAAATTCGGGAGAAACAGCAAATTCCGTTTCGGCTTCCCATTTTGAAACATCGGAAAAACCAAAAAGGGAAATCTCATTTTTGATTTGTTTCTCCGATAAATATTGATAAAAAGAACCCATTTTCTTTGTCTTTATTTTAATTTTTTAATTACAAATTCAACAAATCCAAAATACGAACGGCCAAATGCGCGCCGTTTGCGCCGTTATCGACACCAACCGACGCGACCGGAACGCCCGGCGGCATTTGGGTGACGGATAAAAGAGCGTCCAGTCCGCCCAATTTCGCGCTGACCGGAACGCCGATGACCGGCTTTTTTGTTTTGGACGCGACAACGCCCGGCAAAGCCGCTGAAAGTCCGGCAATCGCGATAAAAACAAGAGCGTCGGATTTTTTAATATATTCATCCAAATCATCCGGATTGCGATGCGCGGAAATGACGACGACTTCATACGTATAATTTGTTTTTTCAAGGACCGCAACAGCTCTGTCGGAAATTGCTCTGTCCGATTCAGAGCCCATGATGATTGAAATTTGAACCATTCTTATGCCACCTGTTTTAAAAAACTTTAAAAACTTTAAAAATTTTTAAGGATTTGAATTCCCATCCGAATTTGTTTCGAAATATCATTTTATTTGTTTAAATATAAATAAAACTTTAGTTGGAAATTTCATTAACCCCTTCTCCAAATTAAAACATAACGGTCTGATTTACCGCCGATTATGAATTTTAGTGAATTGTCACACCCTTAACGCCTTTTATCGTTCGAATTTTATCAATGATTCCTCCGGAAACTTTGGAATCAATGATTATGGTCAATTTCGGCTCTTCGCTAAAATAAGGGTCATCCGAAACCGCCTGGCGAATACTGTATCCTTCTTCCGAAATAATGCTTGTCACGCCTGAAATAATTCCGATTTCAGCGCCGTCCTCCGGAATTATAATGATGACTCCCAATCCCAAATGAGGCGCGACATCCGCCAAAAACGGAATTGAGCGCACATTTCTAAAGAAATCAAAAAGAATTTGATCCTCCACAATATGTTTTGCCGTCGCGTCAATGACACGGCGATCCACATTGATTTCTTTTCCGATTTGAACATGCGGAATTTCAATATTTCCGGAAACAACCTTTCCGGCGGCATTGATTTGAAATCCTCGTTCTAAAAGAAGCTTAACCACTTTTTCTTGCGCCGGATATTTTTCAAATTTATTATGAATCGGTTCCCACATTTTCTCTCTCCATTTCGTATTTCAAATAAATTTAGTGATTGTAAAATGATTTGATTCAAGATTAAATACCTTGTTCATCAATGTCTATTTTTATCTGTTTATGTTTTGTTTTATACTTTCCTTTATATTTTTCTTTTTCTCATTTTTTTCTCTCTTTCTTTTTCTCTTTTTTTCTTTTCCTTTACTTTTTAAAAAAAAAAGGGACGGTTTCGCTGTTTGGGCGCGGCGTATCTTTACGAAATTTACCGGGTTACGTTTGCGGCTTGATGTTCGCAGCTTGACGTTTGCAGCTTGACGTTTTCCCATTTCTTATTTCTATTTTTTTATTTTAGCAAAACCTTATTAGTCTATTATGAATTTAAAAAATTGAAATGAAAAAATTTGATATTGAATTTGATTTAAACAAAAAATTAATTTTATCCGTCACCGGCATGAAACTTGCGGCGCCGGCAGAGACATCTCCTTTGATGGAAAAGCGTGTTGAAAATGATTTGTTAAAAATAAAAAAAATGTTTGAAAAACAAAAAAAACAAACATTAAACACAATTCAAAACGTCGGCTTTTCTTGTCGGCTTTGCGGAAAATGTTGCAAAAGGGAAGAATATGATAATTCCGTTTATCTTCTGCCGGAAGATATTTCAAAAATTGAAACCCTCGGGATTCGAAAAGAAATATTTTTATTGCCGCTTCTTCCCGATTTATACAATAGGGATTATGAAGTCATACTTCACGGAAATATATTTGATGAAAATAAACTTGACGAACTGTTTAACGCATTGGCGGAACAAACGGATGAAAACGGTAAAATTCATACGTTTGGATGGATGCTTCAAAGAAAAAAAGACGGTGATTGCATCTTTTTAGACTCCGAAAATAAATGTCTGATTTATGAGCAACGGCCGTCTTTGTGTCAAACCTATCCTTTTTTTATGGATGAGAAAGGTATTTTTGAATGCGAATGCGCCGGTTTTGATTCCTCAAAAAAAACGAATCCGGAATTGTCTACGGAGTTATTAAATTCCCTCCTAAAAAGAACGCTTTGGGACCATGAAGATTATCTTTTAACGTCCGGCGTGATTCAAAAAATGTATCCGAAAAAGGGGGTCGAGGATGAAAAAAAGGAGCAAAGCCGAACCCGTTTCAAAAGAAATTTTAAAGATGGATTTATACGGTTCGCCGTTTATGACGGCGGCGGCGTTTATGAAGTTGAAGTTTCACTGAAAAATTACAATTATCCTTAAATAAAATAATAATCTGTAAAATTTAATAAACTATTTAAAGAAAAAGCAAGGTAAACTCAAACAGTATTCTTTTAGAAATTATCAAGAATTATTTATTTAGAAATTGTTAAAAATTATTTATTTAGAAATTGTTAAAAATTATTTATTTAAAAATTATTAAGAATTATTATTTAGAAATTGTTAAAAATTACTTATTTAAAAATTATTAAGAATTATCCGTACTTTTATGAGGAATATCCATGGAAAATAAACCAATGACACTTGCCGAGAAAATTTTCTCAAAAGCATCCGGTAAAAACGTCTCTGCCGGCGAGTTTGTTGTTTCAAATATTGATCTTGCCATGACGCACGATATTACAGGTCCGCTTGCCGTGAAAGGTTTTTATGAAATCATGGAAGGAAAAGAGGAAAAACGCGTTTGGGACCCTAAAAAAATAGTCATCTTATTTGACCACCAAGTTCCGGCCGATTCGTTAAACGCGGCGCAAAATCACATTTATTTAAGAAAATTCGCGGCCGAACAAGGCATTCTCAATTATGATGTTTTTGAAGGCGTTTGTCATCAGGTTCTTCCCGAAAAAGGACATGTTCGTCCGGGGGATTTGATTGTCGGCTCCGATTCGCACACATGCGCTTACGGAGCGCTCGGCGCCTTTTCAACCGGGCTCGGCTCGACCGACATGGCCGCCGTTTTGGCGACCGGAAAATTATGGTTTAAAGTTCCCGAAACGCTTCGTTTTAATGTGGAAGGAAAATTGCCCAAACACGTTTACTCCAAAGATTTGATTCTGCATCTCATCGGCGACGTCGGCGTCGAAGGCGCGCGCTACATGGCGGCCGAGTTTGCCGGCGAGACGGTTCGCGGGCTTTCCGTTTCGGAAAGAATGACCATGTCAAACATGGCCATTGAAATGGGCGGCAAAGCCGGTTTAATCGAACCCGATCAAGTGACGGAAACTTATTTAAAAGAGCGCATTCCGGATTTTAAATTGGACTCAAATTGGAAATCCGACGCCGACGCTTCCTTTAAAGAAATCCGAAGTTACGATGTTTCCAACCTGGAGCCTCAAATCGCTTGCCCGCACAACGTCGATAATGTTAAGCCAGTCACGGAAGTTGCCGGAACGAAAGTCGATCAAATTTTTGTCGGCTCTTGCACAAACGGCCGTTTTGAAGACATTCAAATTATGATGGAAGCGATGGGCAACGATCCGATCGCTAAAAATGTGCGCCTCATCGTTGTTCCCGCGTCCCGCACCGAATACTTAAAAGTTTATCGCGCCGGCTACATTGAAACGTTAATGGAAAAAGGCGCCATCGTTCAGTCCCCCTCCTGCGGTCCTTGTATGGGCGGCTCATTCGGGCGTTTGGGAGACGGAGAAGTCGGTTTATCCACGTCAAACCGAAACTTCAGAGGCCGTCAGGGGAGTCCGAATTCATTTGTTTATTTGTGCTCACCGGCAACCGCCGGCGCTTCTGCGATAACGGGTGAAATCACGGACCCGAGAAAAATTTAAGAAATATAAAATCGGATTGGAAACATAAAACGTGAACAAGAGACATAAAACCGGATCGGAAACGTAAAACGTGAATGAGAGACATAAAACCGGATCGGAAATATAAAACGTGAATGAGAGACATAAAACCGGATCGGAAACCTTAAACGTGAATGAGAGACATAAAACCGGATCGGAAACCTTAAACGTGAATGAGAAACATAAAACCGAATCGGAAATATAAAATGTGAATGAGAGACATAAAACGTGAATGAGAATCATTAAAACGGAAGTTAAAATATGAAAGAGACCGCAAAAGTCCCCGATTTATCAATTTTAAATCAAATTTATCAAATTATTGAAGAGAGAAATCTGACGCAGCCCGAAAATTCTTATGTCTGCTCTTTGTTAAAAGATCCCAAAGGCATCAATAAGATTTTAGAAAAAGTCGGAGAAGAAGCAACGGAAACCATTATTGCCGTTAAAGACGGGAACAAAGATGAAATCGTTTATGAAACATCCGATTTGCTTTTCCATCTTTTGGTTATGCTTTTTGAATGCGGCGTCACGCCGGATGAAATCTCGGCGGAACTTTTCCGGCGATTTAAATAATTTTATTTTTTTCATTTATATATTTTGACAAATATTTCGTTATTCAATAATTATTTCGATTTCATTCGTTTTATTGTTTATCGTTTTATTTATTGGTATTTATTGCTTTTCCCGCCCGCGCAACAGATTTAGGAACCGATTTGTTTCATCGCTCTTGAAAAATATGCCGCCTGTCAGACCCGCCGCCGGTGAAAAAACCACTCGAACCGTTTTTTCATTCGGACCGGATTTAAAATCCTTGGACGGATTGATTATTCATTCCAAAAAAAGAAAAAAATCAATCAGCTATACGGTACGATACGATTTTACGGAACCGGAGGAAGAGCGTCAAAATTCCAATCCGATTAAAAATACCGGCGAAAATGATTTCGACCAATTTGATTCCGGGGGGAAAAAACCGATTTTATTTGTCCGCGCGCCTTATTCTCTTTCCGTTGAAAGCGTTCAATCCATTTTGAGTGAAAATAAGGAAAACATTATTGAGTTGATTGAAAAAGCTTTTCTGAAAGAGGAAGCGGCGCAAAAGAAATCCAAACGAACTTATCGGGAAGGAAGTCTTTTCCATTATATGGGGCGCACATATGTTCTTCAATTGTTTTATGAAAAAAACGTTGATAAATCCTCCAAAATATCCGTTCACTTATTGGACGGGCAGCTTCAAGTTTATTTGCCGCGGGCTTTTGAAAATCAACCTGATGTTGAAAATGAAAAAAGAATTCAAAAAGCGGTCGACCAATTTTATATTGAGCAGGCGGATGTTTTTTTCAATTCCAGAACCGATTATTTCGCGGAAAAATATTTTGAAAAAATCGGAAAAAAACCCAAATCCGTTAAAGCCGTTTTTTATAAAAGCAAATGGGGATGCTGCACTTACCAAAACGATATCAAACTCAATTGGGTGTTAATACAGGCAAATACGCCTATAATCGATTATGTGATTGTTCATGAGCTGTGCCATATTCGGCATAAAAATCATTCCCGCGATTTTTGGAATCTGGTTGAAGAAATCGATCCAAAATATAAGGAAAAACGGCGGGAATTAAAAGAAAACGGCTGGCTTTTGGAAATGAAATAACTTTTTAAATTTTCAATCCAATAAAATTTACGTTATGGGATAACCAAACTCTTTATAAATCTTGTTTTCGTTAATATGTTGAGTTATTGTTTCATAAAGTTCAGTTGTTTTAGGGGATGGAAAAATCATGAATGCCAAATGTTTGCTTGTTCTGGGAACATCATCGGATGCCGGAAAAAGCTCTATCGTGACGGCACTTTGCAAAATAATGTCTCGGAATTATAAAACCGCGCCGTTTAAAGCGCAAAATATGAGTTTAAATTCTTGGGTGACTCCGGATGGAAAAGAGATCAGTTATGCGCAAGTGATTCAAGCATGGGCAGCCGGCGCCGATCCGATTCCGGAAATGAATCCCGTCGTTTTAAAACCCAAGGGGGACAGTTATTCCCAAGTCATCGTTATGGGGGAACACTACGCCGACCGCAGCGCGGGCAATTATTACGAATCCATCGATGAGATGGCTGAAATTTTAAACCGCTCTCTTTTAAAATTAGATGAAGAGTATGAAGTCGTCATTATGGAAGGCGCAGGCGGCGCTGCCGAAATTAATCTTTATGACCGCGACATCGTCAATGTCGGAACGGCGCGCATCACAAACGCGCCGATTGTCATTGTCGGCGATATTGAGCGCGGCGGTGTTTTTGCCAGTCTTTACGGCACTTATATGTTGCTTCCCAAAGACATTCAAAAAAATATCAAAGGATTTATTATCAATAAGTTCCGCGGGGATCCGGAAATATTAAAAAGCGGATTAACGCAATTGGAAGAAATGACGGGCGTTCCGGTTCTGGGAATCATGCCGTATTTCCGGTTAAGAATTCCGGCGGAAGATTCCATGTCGTTTAAAGAAAAAAGCGGCGCCGGACTCGTTCCCGCCGAGAAGAGAAACGAGCGCGAGGATCTTGAAATCGCGGTGATTCAATTTTCAAAAATATCTCATTTCAATGATTTTGAAGTTTTGGAATCCAAGGCGCGCGTCAAATACATCGATCCGGAAAGCTCTCTTGGAAATCCGGATTTGATTATTTTGCCGGGCTCGGGGACGCCGTTAAATGATTTGAAACACATTCAAAACAGCGGAATGGCTAAACAAATTTTAAGCCGCGCCGGAAAAACGCCGATTATCGGAATCGGCGAGGGGTATCAAATGCTCGGCAAAAAACTGACCGACCCGAGCGGAAAAATTATTGACGGCTTGGGACTTTTGGACAATGAAACCGTTTATGAAAAAGAAGAAGGGTACAGCGAAAAACCGGTTCGTCTGGCTTTAAAAATCAAAGGATGCGGCCCTTATTTAAAAGCCGTTGACGGTGAAACGATTGAAGGGTTTACGGCTCAAAACGGAATCGTCACAACCCGCTCCCCGATTTTTGGAACCGACGGCGCCTGCAGTTTAAACGGTATGGTTGTCGGAACGTCGCTGCACGGTCTTTTTGACAATAAAAATCTCCGTGTCTCTTTATTTAAATATCTTTCCGAAAGAAAAGGCATTTCATATGCGGAAGAAGACGGATTTACGATGCAAGACGGTTTTGAAGAATTGGCGCAAGTGTTTGAAAAAAACATGGATATGAAAGCGATTTATGAAATCATCGGATTGGAATCATAAAATCTTGATTCATTCCGACTTCTTTTTTTAGATATAAACGGCAACATTCGGCAGGAATAAAACGATAAAAGTGTAAGATGCAACACACGCAGGAAATATAAACGTAAGCGGTAATCATAAATCGTAACGCAAACGGCAACGCAAACGGCAACGCAAACGGCAACGCAAACGGCAACGCAAACGGCAACGCAAACGGCAACGCAAATTGCAAACGCAAATTGCAAACGCAAACTGCAAACGCAAACTGCAAACGCAAACAGCAAATGCAAACTGCAAACAGCAATAAAAATTGAAAGATGTAATGTAAATGACATGCAAATTGCAACGCAAGTCGTAAGCAAAAATAAGAGATATAATATAATTAAAAACGCGGCTCTGACAATGTAAAAATGTGTATTTTTTAGATATGTTTTAAAATTAGAATGATTCTTTTTAACTCTTTTTAAGTTATTATTTCATTTTAATTATTTTGGATTATTATTTCATTTTTAATTCATTTTAGGTTATTATTTCATTTTTAATTTATTTTAGATTATTGTTTCATTTTTAATTACTTTAGGTTATTATTCCATTTTTAATTCATTTTAGGTTATTATTTCATTTTTAATTCATTTTAGGTTATTGTTTCATTTTTAATTCATTTTAGGTTATTGTTTCATTTTTAATTACTTTAGGTTATTATTTCATACTCGTTTTATCATTTTTTAATCAATTTTGGATTATCTATTTATTTTTAATCAGATTTAATTAAACAATTTATTCTCGAAAAATTTAAATCGTTTTATTTATTTTTCTAAAAGTGATATTTGAAAACAACGTGGCAACGTTATCTGTGTCTTATATTCTATTATATTATATATTATATTCATAGATAACTTTATATTAAAAAAGTCAGAACTGTATTTGTTATATCGTTTTTATAATAATTAAACAAATTTTACGGTTTTTATCTCAGATTTATTTAATTTGATACGGGTGATTTTATGAAAAAAAAGGGGCTTTTAAGTTTAATTACTTATTCCGAGAAACGGAAGGATTTGTTATTTTTAATTGATGAAAAACCGCGGACGCTTTTTGAAATCAGGGAGTTCTTTAATGTTAAAACCCCGGAAATTTATCCGCGTATTAAAGAATTGATTGAAGCGGATTTGATTCAAAAAACAAACAATGAATATCATTTAACGCCGACCGGCAAAGTCATTTTAAAATATTACACGCCGCTCATAAAAATTATCAACGTTTTTGAAGAAACAAGCGAATTTTGGACGGATCATGATACAAACGCGATTCCGCTTCAGCTTTTGGAACGGTTTAATGAGTTGGAAGATTGCCTTCTTTTTCAAGATCCGGCAAAAAATGTTTTTGAGCAAAATAAAATAATTGTCGAAAAGATTCAATCCTCAAAAACCGCGTCGGGAATTATTTCCGTTTTTATGCCGTCCAGCCTTGAAATGTTTCAAACAATAATCGCCAATAAAATTCCGGCAAAAATCATTATGACACGAGACGTTTTTGACAAATTTGAATCGGATTACAATGCTTTGTTAAACCGTTTTTTGACATTTGAAGAAAACGAACTTTATGTCGCGAATAATATTAATTTGTTTATCATGACAACCGACGTTTTTCTTTATTTTTCGCTGTTTTACAAAACCGGTCTTTACGACGCCCAAAAATATCTTATCGCAACCGATAGCCGTTCTTTGAATTGGGGCAACGACTGTTTCAAATATTTTATGGAGAAATCTCAAAAAATTGAAAAATGAAAAGAAACGAAAAATAAAGACGTTTCTGTTTTTTCCTTTTCAAGCGGTTCGTTTATTTTCATTTATTTCTATTTTTTTGTGATGTTAAAAATTTATACTGTAATTCGTAATTATCAATTGAAATTAATTTTCAATTAATAATATTCAATGAAATTTGCATTAAATATTATTTTTCAAATTCTATTCTAAGTTCTTTTTATAAATTAGCCTTTTAAAGTAAATTAAAAAAATATTATTTATAAATAATTAATTTAAGCCTATTTGACTATAAATGATTAATATCTTTCGGCGAATGAAAACCAATAAAAATAGAGAAACGCAGTGGCAAACCGAATCTAAAAAACAGCGGCAAACTGAAAATTAAAACCAGCGGCAAACTGAAAACTAAAACGCATAGGCAAATTGAAAACTAAAACG
>JAVESN010000074.1:0-8745 GCA_034006575.1 Methanimicrococcus sp. | reverse complement strand
AAAATTAAAACGCGGCGGCAAACTAAAAATTAAAACCGGCGGCAAACTGAAAATTAAAACCGGCGGCAAACTGAAAATTAAAACGTGGCGGCAAACTGAAAACTAAAACTTGAAACGTGATTTTTTTGTTTTATTATTTTTGGAGTTAATCCGCAAATTTCCGTTTTTTGAACGCTATCGTTCACTCAAAACGAAAATTAACGGGGGCGGTATTTGAGATTTCAAAATAAATTTAAAAAAAAAGAATATAAAAAATAACAAATAAAATGTAAAAAATAACAAATAAAATGTAAAAAATAACAAGTAAAACGTAAAAAATAAAAAACGGACCGGCAAATTTAAATGAAGTTAAAAAAGGCGGTGACGACAGCGAAAACAGGATTTATTTTTCAAAAAAATAAAAAAAAATGTTAAAAAATAAAAACTATTTTTTTATCCGTAAAAGAATTAAAAGAATTATTTGTCGGCACATTTGATTTTATTAAAACCGAGGAAAAAGGTTCCTTTTTCGGATGATTTTTCAAAATCATAAACCTCTCGAATATATTCGTCACTGGGAGTTGAAGGAGAGCCCAAAACGGCATCGCTGACTTCTAAATTTCCCAAATCGCAGGGTTTGGGCGGTAAAACGATAACCGGTTTTCCGGTACTTGTTTTTGCTTTGTTCGTGTTTATTATAAACGTGCCCATGACCAAATATTCCGGATTTCCGTCATATTTTGAAATATCGCACTCCTCACAATCAAAACCAACCATGGTGTCACCTTGCATCATAATGACATTTGGCGGCTTGGGCCATACATAGTCTTTATTTGTCGTAAAACACAAAATATATTCCCGTTTGAAAACCTCGGCGATGCCTTGGTTATCGCCTTCGCCCATGCCCATTAAAACGTTTCCTTTCGCCTCTTCTTCAAGATGTTCGATTTTTTTCCTGTCTTGTTCCGTTAAAATAAAAACGTCTTCGACACCCGAAACGTGAAGTAAAAATTCTTTCACCAACTGAATCAATTCATCTTGAGATTCGCAATCACACACTGCCATATGTATATCCTCCATAAAATAAGTTGCAAACGCAATGATATATTATATCTGTTTTCTTCTATTTAAAAAAGAGCCGTTTTGTAAAATATAACTTATATCATATAATCAAAATTCTATAATTTTTAAAAATCCGTTTCATTTTTATTTTTTAAGAGACTTATTTTTCATGATGATTTCTATTATTTCAGCTTTCTCTACCGTTTTTTGAATTATTTCATCCAAATCGAACGTGAATTTTTTTTCTTCCGAAACGGCGGCCGTCAAGACGGCTTTTACTTCCGGTTTTTCCGGAACCGCCAAACATTCTTTTCCGCCGTTTGAACGAATGGAAATATCAAACGTTCCGATTTTTTGAGCGATGTCAACGATTTCTTGTTTGTCAAACGCGAGCAGCGGATGATAAAGCGGCAAACTTAAACCGTATGTTTCAGAAAGCATGTTTTCCGCCGTTTGCGAGGCCACTTGACCGAGGGAAGATCCGGTAATAATGCCCGACGCGTTTTCTTTTTCCATAATCGCGCCGGCGATTCGAAACATAAAACGTTTGCACATCAAACAAATATTTTTAGAATGCGTTGTCTGAATCATTCCTTTCATATAATTTCCGTTTAAAACACGATATATTTTCATTTTCCGCCCCGGCGTCCATGAAAACAATACTTTCGCGTTTTCAATCGCTTTTTCTGCGGAAAGTGTCCCGGCATATTGCTCGTTGTCAAAAAAAACGGGAATGATTTCAATGCCGCGCTTCATCATCAACCAAGCGGCCACGGGAGAGTCAATTCCGCCCGAGAGCAAAACAACCATTTTGCCTTGCGTTCCCGTCGGAAAACCGCCGGGCCCTTTGACGGTTTCTAAATATATGTATGATTGTTTTTGGCGGATTTCAACAAAAATCTCTTTATCCGGATTCGTCAAATCCACCGCCGGCGTTTTATCGTTTTCAATTAATTTCATCCAAATCGCATCACCGCACATACGCGCGATTTCATTGGACGTAAAAGAATGATTTCCGGAACGGCGCGCTCGGACGGCAAAAGTTTCGCCGGATTGAATGATTTCTTCTCCGACCTTCGCGCAAAGCGAGGTTATTTCGTCCGGATTTGCGGAACATACAAAGGCTTGGGAGACGCTGACAACGCCAAATACAAGAGCCGCTTTTTCGGCGGCTTTGGAGTCGCCGGAGTGAATAAAAATACGGCCAAAATCTCTTTGAATTTTAGAAAAAGAAACGTCGTGATATTCCAACATTTGTTGGATGTTGTTTTTTAAAATCTGTTCGTACCGATCGCGAACGCCTTTGCTTTTGAGCGAGAGCTCCCCGTATCGGACAATAATCACTTTATTCGCTTCATTTGTTTTTTCAAACTCCGAATCTGTCAAAAGCGCGGTCGGTAAAAAAGACATAATAAATCCCGGTTTTAAAAAGATATAAAAATCAAACAGTAAAAAAATCAAAAATCGTAATATTATAAACGAGAGTAGCCCGGCACGGATTCGAACCGAGGTTACAGGATCCAGAGTCCCGTATGATTGACCACTACACTACCGGGCTTCATTGCTCTTAAAATACAATAACTCCCTACTATTGTAAAATCCTATAAATAGTTTTCCGCCCGATTCTTATTTTGATATTTTCTTCCGCTATTTATTCTGATTTTTATTAAATTCTCTTTTTTATATCCATTTTTATTTTTCTTATTCTCTAAGATTTTTATCTTGATTTATCTTGATTTTTATATGTATTTCATTTTAAATTTCATTTCGTCTTAATTTTTATATATATTTCATTTCAAAAAAACATCGGAATTCGTTACTCCAACGATTCTTCTTTATTTTCCAATATGGCCGTCCACCACCAGCGGGCCATATCCATTAAATCTTTTGAAAATTGTGAAGACAAATTGTATTTTCGGTTTTTAACGCTGATTAAACCGGCGCCGGTTAATTTATTTCTCATGGAATAAAAAGAAGCGCGGCTGACTCCCAAATATTCGATAATCATTTTCCATTCATTCGTTTGGAGCGGATTTCCTTCTTTTTGCCTTGATTCGACCAAATTTAAAAATTTTTGTCCGCGAATGGCGGTCGCGTCTTCTTGAAACAATCTTCTCATTAAGCTGTAATAAGGATCGCGCGAATTACTGACACGAGCGCTTGATTCGGATCGAATAACAATTGTCGTCGCGGTTTTTGGAGCATTTTTTACAATTGACATCTTTTTTCATTCCGGATTTTGAAACAAATAAAAACAATGATATGTCAATGAAACATATGATGTTATTAATGAAATTATTGTAATTTTACGAAATATAAAACAGACATAAAATGAATATATCATATATAAGTGGATGAATTAAAAGAGAGAGCAGTTTAATACGTTTTTTAATACGTTTAATGCAAAACAATATCCACTCTATTAAATTATACGGCGTTATTATGCGGCGTTTTCCGTTTTCATATTTGCACTTTTGTGTGCTTTTTTTCAATTTAAAACATCAGGTATCCGATAAATCATTTGAAATAAATAAAATGAATGGAATAAAAATAAAACCGTTAGAAACTTACGGTTTTGAGATATTTGTCAATCAATAAAATATATTCATCTTTTACGGTATAAATCGTAGGCGTCTTATACGATTCTTTTCGTGATTTTAAAATACCCACTTTGGATTGAATATATCCAATCATTGAGGCAACTTCATTACGCGTCACTTGATATTCCGCAAGCAATAAATTGTGAATTTGATCCACCGTAAATTCTTTGACCTTAATAAAAAGATCGATACATTTTTTTCGGTATCCCGTGGCATCGCCGGCAATGAATTTTTCAAGGCGCGACATAATACTCTCTTTCAAAGACATATTTTACACCTCTGAAGCAGTTCTATGATAATAATACGCAAGCAAACGCTTATAAATAATTCTATGTGCGCCTCATATAAAAACCTATCATAAAAATATGATGTGAATTATAAATTCGATGTAAATTAATTATGAATCACTTTTTAAAACCCGTAAAAATCCCAAATAATATTTCGGTTATATTTTTTAAACGATATATAATCATATTGTTTTTTACTAATTATATTTCATTTAAAATCGGATATAAATAATCTGTTCTTACAAAATTTAATTTTAAATTATATCATTTTATTTATCAAATAAAAAAGATAAAATCTTTGAAAATATTTTTAAAAAAGAAATAGGAAAAATAAAAAAAATCAACGATTTTTAGCTATTATTCGCCTATATTTATATTCTATATTTTAGCACATTTCGTCTAGATTCAACGGGTTGGAACATACATTAAACACATAGGCAAATTTTCGAAATCTCTTATGAATTTTAGAATGTAATGTTTGAATTTTTAAAATGACTTCTTTCCAAAAAAAAGGTTGATTTTAGAAAACACAAATCTATTCAATTGTGTATATGTATGTATTATTTTTTAACTTTTTTTCTTCAAAAAAGGGTGTTTTTCATAACTCGCCTATTCTATAGACTCTATGTATTTACGTTATTCGGACGATTTCATCCCCATTTACTGCAAAAAAGTTGTTTCCAAACGAATTTGTTATTATTTCATTACTTGTTCTTATTGTCTTTAGAATAATACGTTTTTGGGGAAACTCAATTTATCAGAAATTCGTTTTCCCAATTTTTCTATTTTCACCCCATAATTATTTTACATTTTTGTTTGAAATTTTTATTTTAAAAATGATTTTATTTTTCCGGATTTTTATTTTATCCTATTTTGTAGCTTTTTAATTTTCCATATTTTTTTTTGGTTTTTTACTTTTCAATATTTTTTCCGGTTTTTTACTTTTTCGTGTTTTTTCAGTTTTTTACTTTTCCATAACTTTTTTGGTTTTTTACGTTTCATATTTTTTCAGTTTTTTGTTTTTTCAGTTTTTTTTTCAGTTTTTTGTTTTTTCAGTTTTTTGTTTTTTCAGTTTTTTTTTCAGTTTTTTGTTTTTTCATAATTTTTCGATTTCTTGTTTTTTCATAATTTTTTTACTTTTTTACTTTTTCGCAATTTAATCGTTTTTTATTTTTTTGGTTTTTATTTTTTCAACGACCATATTCTTTTTCAAACGAATCTTATCTCCGTTTTATTTTTTAAATTTTATTTCAATTTATCGGCAAACATATTTCAAAATTTTAATAAATCATATATTTAAATCATAGAGAGATATATAAGAAATATAAATTAAAAAACAAATTAAGATATATTATAGATTTATCAATAACAGGGGATAAAAATGATTCAGGAATACAATCCTAACTTTTCCGGAAATGAGAATTATAAAAAATTAATAAGGGAATACGGGGAGGAGTTGGGGGCTTTGCAAAGGGAAGCGCACGATTTGGAAATTCCGATTATTATTGTTTTTGAAGGGTGGTATGACATATTTATCGGAGAAATTGTGAATCGCCAGCTTCTTCCGCTTGATTCTCGAGGGTTTGATTTTTATTTTACGGACGCGCCGACTTCCGAAGAAAATAAAATTCCTTTTATACTCCGGTTTGCCAAAAAAATTCCGCCGAAAGGAAAAATCGCGATTTTTGATCGAAGCTGGTACATGCGCGGTTTAATCGAGTACTTGTTAAACGATTCGGATATTTTCGGATGTTCCAATTTAAATGAAAAAACAAATATCGAAGCTATTTTCATGACGCCGGCAAATAAAAATATCATCAATACGCCGAAGTTTAATAAATTAATTCGAACCATCAATCATTTTGAAAAAATATTGACAAACAACGGCACCCATTTGATTAAAATTTATTTCGGCGTCCGAAAAGAACGCAGAGAAGAGAATCGCAAAATATTGGAAAAAACATTCCCCTACGATATCGATAAAAGGTATACGGAAAAAATATATAAAAAAGATATTTATGTCGTCAAAGAAGTTATTGAGCAGACAAATACGGAAAATGCGCCTTGGAATCTTTATTTTGCCGACAAAGAATTGGATGAAGCGACCGCCGGAACAATGAAAATTTTAATTCAGGAAATGAAAAAAATCATTGAAAATGTCAAAATCCAAAATGAGATCCAAAAAGAAACGGAAGAATTATGTGAAATTTCAGAACCGGCTTCAGACACTTCACTCTCTCAAACCGGACCGTTAGACCAAATTGATTTATCCAAAGCGTATACCAAAAAGGAATATAAGAAATATCTTGAAATCTGCCAAAATAAATTGGCTTTTTCCCACTATTCCCTTTTCATGAATAAAATACCGATGGTTCTTGTATTTGAAGGATGGGACGCGGCCGGAAAAGGAAGCAGCATCAAAAGAATCGTACAAGCCATGAACCCGCGTTACTACCGCGTGATTCCCATTGGGTCTCCAAATATCGTTGATAAAAGGTATCCGTATTTGTGGCGTTTTTTAGACGGCATTCCCTCCTGCGGAAAAACTTCTATTTTTGATCGCAGCTGGTACGGGCGCGTTATGGTGGAGCGTATCGAAAGTTTTTGCAATGACAATGATTGGAAACGCGCTTACGAAGAGATAAACCATTTTGAGAAAACGTTAACCGACTCCGGTATGATTGTCATTAAATTTTGGCTTCACATCAGCAAAGAAAAACAATACGAACGGTTTATCGCTCGCTCTTTAAATCCGTATAAACAATGGAAACTGACGGATGAAGATTGGCGCAATCGTGAGAGGTGGGATGAATACTATGAGGCCGTCAATGAAATGATTGAAAAAACAGATACAAAAGATGCTCCATGGGTAATTGTCGAAGCCGACGATAAATATTACGCCCGTATCAAAATTTTAAAAACCATCATCAAACGAATTGAAAAAGAATCGGGATCAAAAATTAAAAAAGCCGAATTCCCGATTCAGCAAGATTAAGATTAATTCTTAATTCTTTTATTTTTAAATCCTCTGCCGACTAAACACATTTGGTTAATCATAGTTTATATAACCATTTACAGTTAAATATCATTCGTTTATTTAAAAACGATTAATTAAATAAGTTTTCTTATACGAAATATTATTTAATATTATAATAATCTCGATTTTATTATAACTGAACGTTATTAAAATTGATAATAAATGACTCTAAAAACAAAATAATATGCAGGGGACGGGATTCGAACCCGAGAATCTCTACAGAACAGGGTCCTAAGCCCTGCGCCTTTGACCAAGCTCGGCAACCCCTGCAAATGCAAAAAATAGAGCGAATGACTAAAGGAAATGATAGAATAAAAAGCAACCGATTGTATTTAACAGTGCATCTCAAAAAGGATTCAAAAACGATAAAAATAAAAAATATTAATTAAATAAAAGAAAAACACAAAAAAGAAGAAAATCTTCAAGGTCAAAACGAAATGAAAATACAAAAATAGGCGCGGGATTTTTTTCGATATAATTATTTCAATCCCGCATGAATGTTTTTTATCTGTTTTTTTATCTATTTGTTTATTTGTTTATTTGTTTATTTGTTTATTTGTTTATTTGTTTATTTGTTTATTTTTTTATTTATTTATTTATTTATTTATTTATTTTTTTACTTCATCATACCCGCCGTATTTTTCGGCGGCGTCCACCATGGCCATTAATTTAATCGGGTCGGCGTCGGCCGGAAATTCGCATCCGGGAGCAAGTATGAATCCCGACGAGGAGTGAATGCCTTCTTCAATCATTTTTCTGCAAATTTCAACCAATTCACCATACGATTGTGTCAAAAAGAGCGGCGGGTTAATGTTTCCGCAAACCACGTCGTGATTTCCGAACAGTTTGATTTGGTCTTTAACGGGCGTTTCGGGTCCGAAAATCCAAAAGTATTTCCCGGCCCAATTCAAAGATTCCCTCAATTTGACATAATAGGGAAGATTTAGATTTTGGTCGGCGCAAGGGTGCATGAGCATGGCTTGTACGCCCAAATCTTTTGCGTGAGCGTGAATTTTTCTCATATAAGGGTATACAAATTCTTCAAACATTTTTGGCGGAATCAAATTGTTCGACTCCGACGGGCCGCCGTCAAAAGGCATTAAATGTTCGGGACCGTACTTGTTTGAGAAATAATCTAAGGCGTTGACATACATATCGCAGACTTTATCCAGCAAAACATGAATGGCTTTGGGGTCTTCAATCAGCCATATTAAAAAATCCGATGTGTTCGCGATAATTGAAGCGGATGTAAAACAGCTGCCCGCCTGTATGGTCACCGGCATGCCGTGCTCAAAGCATCGAGCGGCAACTTTATCGGCGATTTTATACGCGCCCGGCAATTCTTTGTCAAAATCGGGGACTTCGAGTTTTTCGATATCTTCAATATCGACGACGGGATGTTTTGTGACATAAGGCGCACCCTCTCCTTTTTTATAAGGAAAACCGATTTCTCCGCCAAACTCCCACGCGCCGCAAGAAGCATAACCATACATCGGTGTTTGGTCATACCCGTGAAGTCGCATCGAGAAGAATTGTGCGTCAAAACATTTGTCTCCGTCCGCATAATAATCACCCAAAGAAGTTCCGGTAATTTTACCGCAATATCCCATGGCAAACGGGATAACCGGTACGCGATCGGGAGTTTTCCCGGAAAGGAGAGCCGCCATACGCTCGGGAGACGTCATTTTAGGAATCATTTAAACACTACCTCCGGTTTATTCTAATTTTTCGTTTTTCAATATATATATATGTTGATTATAGTATATGTATTTATTTTAAA
>JAVESN010000059.1:0-10547 GCA_034006575.1 Methanimicrococcus sp. | reverse complement strand
TTTTGTTTGCGTTTGCGTTTGCCGCTTGGTTTGCGTTTGTGTTTGCCGTTTGGTTTGCGTTTGCGTTTGCCGCTTGGTTTGCGTTTGCGTTTGCCGCTTGGTTTGTGTTTGCGTTTGCCGCTCGGTTTGCGTTTGCGTTTGCCGCTTGGTTTCGCGTTTGTGTTTGCCGCTTGGTTTCGCGTTTGTGTTTGCCGCTTGGTTGGCAGTCTGTGTTTCTGTCGGCAACTTTACTTTTTCAAACACAAATCAAAAATTGCCATTCGCTTTTATTTCCGTTTTTAAAAACCAAACCTCGGATTCCCTGTTTAGCGCGCCGCTTTTTAATTGAAAACAAAAAAAGGAAAAAAGAAAAGGAAAAAAAATCGGAAAAGAAAATGAAACGAAAAGGCGGCTGTCAAAAGTTTCATTTCTTTTCCGAAAGGACATTTGCCTGCTTTGGTAATTTCGGATTGGCAACGGGAAATCTCTCAAAACAAGCAATCGTGTTGCTTTAAAAAAATTATAAATATTCATTAAAGAAATCGGTTGGATCATTGTATTTTAAAAAATAAAAGGCGAATCATTGAAATAAACGATATTGAAATAAATGAAACGGGATTTTGTTTTCAGTTATTTTTTAATCATTTTTAATTCGTCCTTGTGGCTTTCCGTTTTTTGGTCGCAGCAAGAATTTGAAGCCATAGGGCATTCGCCGCCGGACGGACAACCGACACAGCCGGTTTCCCCGCGAAGAAGCCTTCGAACTTGCCGGAATAAAATAAATGCCGCAAAAAGAAGCAAAGCGTAAACCAAAAGCTGCGGAAGAATAGACGCGATGTCAACCATGATTAAATCCCCTGATAAAAAAGAAGCTTTGCTTCTTGTTGTTTTAAAAGAACGCCGACGTGAATTCCATCCGCGTGGGCACTGTTGAAATGAATACCCGACAAATCTTTGTTTTGAATATGGATTCCTTTCATATTTAATCTCCACTTTTTAATCATAAATAAATGAATCAATAAGCGAATCAATAACTCTCAATTTCATGAGAATATTTTTCACTTACAGATTCTCTATTTATTTTTATTATTTATGTTTGTATATATATTATTTCTTTTAATATTTTGATTATTTATATCATGTCATGAACAATAACCCGACACGGTACACAATAAACGCAACGATGAAAGCGATTCCTGTCTGATACGCGCCCGCTAAAACGGCTAATTTCCAGCTGTTGAGCTCGCGTTTGGTGGCGGCAAATGCGGCCAAACACGGCAAATAAAGCAATGTAAAGACCATGAAAGACAAGGCCACAAGCGGCGTGAACAACATTTCAAAATCTTCCGGCGTGTACAGTATTTCAATCGTTGAAACCACGGCTTCCTTTGCGATGAATCCCGTAAAGAGTGCGACTGTAGCGCGCCAGTCACCAAAGCCGAGCGGTTTGAAAAGCGGGGAAATCGTATTGCCGATTATACCAAAGATACTGTCCGCCGAATCTTCAACCGGCGCGAATGAAAAGTCATACCCTTGACAGAACCATATCAGAATGGTGGCCAACAAGATGATCGTTCCGGCTCGGACGATGAATGCGCGTGTTTTTTCCCAAATGTGCTTCATATACGTGTAAAAATCCGGGAAACGGTAGGGCGGAAGTTCCATAATAAACGGCGCCGACGGTCCCTTAAACACCGTTTTTTTCAAGAGCCACGCCGAAAAAATCGCGACGACAATTCCGAGAAGATATAAAAACAACATGATTAAGCCCTGATGAGCCGAGAAGAAAACCCCGATAAACAATAAATAAATCGGAAGGCGCGCACCGCAGGACATGAACGGAGTAATGAAAATTGTTGTTTTTCGATCGGATTCATTGTCAAGCGTCCGAGCGGCCATGACGGCCGGAACGGAACATCCGAATCCGATTAACATCGGGATGAAACTTTTTCCGGAAAGGCCGATGTGTTTAAAAATGCGGTCCATTAAAAAAGCCACACGCGCCATATATCCGGAATCTTCCAAAAGGGTGAGGAAAACGAAAAGAATCACAATTTGAGGAACGAATGTTAAAATCGCGCCGACACCGGCAATAATGCCGTTGACAACCATGTCCTGCATCCAATAAGGCGTTCCGGCGGAAGTAAACCACCCCTCAATAAATTCGGCAAGCGTTTCATTGAAAAACGCGTCAATCCCGTCGGTCATCGAAGAGCCGATGGATCCGAATGAAAGTTGAAAAACAATCGCCATTAAAAGAATGAATATCGGAAGTCCCAACCATTTATTCGTTAAAATGCGGTCTATTTTTTCCGTTCGGTTCTGTTGAACTTGAATTTTGCCGTCGTGAACGGTTGCGGAAACAATTTTTTCGATTTTCGCATAAATTTCGGCGGAATGCGCGTCATAATCAATTTCATCGGCTGTTTTTAAGACGGACGGATCAAATTTGTCGCGTTTAAAGGATTCGGCGGAAATTGTTTCTTTTTGACCGGACGCGGGAATGGTTTTGCCTTGTTCGTACCCGTGGTCCAAAATATCATTTGCTTTTTGAATCAATTTGTCAATACCGCCGGCGGCGATTTTGGAGGATTTATGGCCCGCCATTTTCGCGATTTTTGAAGATAAGCTGCTTCCTTCAATCGCCGAGATTGGAATGACGGGAACGCCCAGCATATCGGACAATTTATCAAAATCAATCACGGTTTCGTTTTGTTCCACTTCATCCATCATATTCAACGCGATAATCATCGGAGAGCCCAATGTTTTGAGCTGGAAGGTCAAGTAGAGGTTGCGCTCCAAATTTGTCGCGTCAACAATGTTAATCACCAAATCCGGATTTTCATCCACGATGAAATTTCGGGCGATGATCTCTTCGGACGAATAAGGCGTCAGAGAATAAATTCCGGGTAAATCGACTATCTTGACGGTTTCTTTTTCGTGGTCGCCGGATTTCGATTTCGTATAATATCCCGTTTTTTTCTCAATGGTGACGCCCGGCCAATTTCCGACTTTTTGATTGGATTTGGTTAATCGATTAAAAAGAGTCGTTTTGCCGCTGTTCGGATTTCCGGCAAGTGCAATCGTATATTTTTCGTTTGACAATCTTAATCCGCCCCTTTCAAACAAGAGGGAGGGCAACAAGAACCGTTGTCTTCCGAAATAAATATACTCGACGCTTCATTTTTACGGATGGACAAATTGTATTTTCGAATTTTTAATTCCATCGGATCTCCGAGGGGAGCCACTTTAACGACCTGAATCACCGTTCCCGGCGTCACGCCCATACATAACAAGCGATTTTTTAAAATATTATCGCCGCCGATGTTTACGACTTTGCAAGAACAGCCCGGTTTAACTGTATTTAGAGTTTTAGTCATGCCGATCACTTATTTTGACAATTATAGAATTTATAGAGTAGATATAAGCGTTAAAGAATTATTCTTAATATGAAAGTTTAAGCAAATATGAATGTTAGAGCCGATGCGTGGTTTAAACGGATGTCGGGTTTAAACGGATGTCGGGTTTAAACGGATGTCGGGTTTAAACGGATGTCGGGATTAGAGTCCCGTTGAGGTTAAAACCGGTCAAGATAGAGCCGCTCTTGGTTAATCCGAAGTCAAGGTTTGTTCAAGTCAAGATTTATTCAAGTCAAGATTTATTCAAGTCAAGATTTATTCAAGTCAAGATTTATTCAAGTCAAGGTTTAATTCAAGTCAAGGTTTAATTCTAGTCAAAGTTTATTCAAGTCAAGGTTTAATTCAAGTCAAGATTTATTCAAGTCAAGGTTTAATTCAA
This sequence comes from Methanimicrococcus sp., assembly GCA_034006575.1. Lineage (GTDB taxonomy): Archaea > Halobacteriota > Methanosarcinia > Methanosarcinales > Methanosarcinaceae > Methanimicrococcus. The sequence continues at coordinate 6,770 of JAVESN010000059.1, read as the reverse complement.
GTTAATGTTAAAACCGATATTTTTAGAGCCGATAAGATTCAGCCGAGTAGTTAATGTAGGGCCGCGTTAATGTGTAAGCTGTTATGAAAGCCATAATGTGAGAGCCGAGTTTCAGGTTCAGTCAAATTGATATTAAATCCGGAGCGGAGTTAAATCCGACGGTTAAAACAAATATTGCAACGCGATATATAATAACCACCATTCAAAACGAAAAGGTTTGACGTTTTTGAAGAAAAGAAGCCGATATGCGTGAACAAATCGGCTTACTTTTTTTCGGAGTTATCTGCTTTCAAGTTTTTTGGGTGGATTATACGTTTTTGTTTTTTAAGGATTGAATGAGACACAAATTTTGTGCCATTCGTTTTCACATATTTTGTCGGAAAAAATCAGAGATTGATTCCGGGTGAAATAAGATAAATAAATGGAAAAATGACGGGAATACAAAAATTAGTGTCTTGAAGAGAGGGTTTTCAGAAGGGCAATAATTTTTGAAACATGTTATCATTTTTCATCCATTCAAATTATTTCGGTTAGACGAAAACAATCTGTAATTAAACCATATTGTATATAAAGATATTGCTTTTTTTAAAAATTGTCATTCGCGTCATCTTCGGGTCTTTTGTTTGAAAAAAATTTTTTTCTTCGTGTTTTTGAAACAAATCGCTCTGGTTCATTTGAGGGAACAACAATGGAAATTGAGTCGCGTTTTTAAATGTGATTTTGTTTTCCCAAAATCGAATGAAACAAGGATTTATTATGGAATAACCCTTCATGGAATTGTTTAAAAATCGGTAAAATGGTCAGAGTATGGATTTGGAAGGATATGCAAAAAATTTGATTTCAAAAAAGGATCAGACCGCGCATCAAAAAATTAAAGAAAGGATGATTGAATTTAAAAAAATCGATGAAGAATGCGCGGATTCTTTGGTCAAGGCCGTTTTTGAAGAAACGCAGTCGGCTTTATCCCTGAAGGGCGACCTTTTTGAATATTATAAAAGCGGCGTGACAATGGGCGATTTCGGTATCGGTTCACGCGGGGAAGGGGATTTTTACGCTCATGAAAAAATCGGGCGCGTCATCGGAAAAACGAATGCCGTTTTGGACTCCTCTCATTTGGATGATTCCGGGGTCGTTGAGGTCGGAGACAATTCGGATTATCTTGTCGTGACCGTTGACGGAATGCACTCTCGCTTGAGCGCGTTTCCTTTTTTGGCCGGATTTCATGTCGCAAAAGCCGCTTTAAGGGATATTTATGTCATGGGCGCAAAACCGGCGGCCATGCTTTCGGATATCCATGTGGCCGATGACGGGGACGCTTCCATGATTTTTGATCACCTGGCCGGGATTTCCACCGTTTCGGAATTGACGGATATTCCGCTTGTCACCGGAAGCACGCTTCGAATCGGCGGGGACATGGTTATCGGGGAGCGGATGACGGGGTGCGTCGGCGCGGTCGGCACTGTTTGCGCTTCCGATTTGACGGCTCGAAATCAAGCCGCGCCCGGGGATTCGATTTTAATGACAAGAGGAACCGGCGGGGGAACGATTACGACGGCCGCCATTTATTCCGGATACCCCGACGCGGAAAAAGTGATTGAAAAAACACTGAACGTTGACTTTTTAAGAGCCGCCCAAGCTCTTTTGGATTCGAAAAATATATTGAAGCAAATTCACGTCATGACGGACGTGACAAACGGAGGCGTTCGCGGAGACGCTTTTGAAATTTCAAAAGAAGCGAATGTCCGGCTTGTTTTCAATGACGATTCTTTGGAACAATGCGTCGAGCCGGCGATTTCTAATATGTTGGCCGATTTGGGAATCGATTTCAGGGGGGTGTCGATTGATTCGTTGTTGGTGATTTGCCCGCCCGAAATTTCCGGCGACATCCTTCAAATCGTCCAAAATTCCGGCGTTTTCATGACGGTTGTCGGGCACGTTGAAGAAAAAAACCCCGAAAAATACGACACCGCTTTAATCGTCAACGGAGAAGAAAAAGAATTCAAACCGCTGTTTCGAGAATCCGCCTACACGCCGCTTAAAAAAGCCATCGGCGAAAAGAAACCGTCAAATTTTAATGAAATGAAAAAAGAAATTGACGCCGCGGCAAACGCCGCCATTGAAAAGAAGAAGCGGATTTTGGAACGGATTCAAAACAAAAATTAAAATCGGATTTGAGCGGAGTCTTTTAAAAAATTTAATCTTGCTCCCCCTTTTGATTTTTTTGTGAATGAAAAGAACATACAATCTAAAAACGGTTGCCAAAGTGTTCGGCAGTCGGCGCAAATCAAATATAGTACAGTTGCCAAAGTGTTCGGCAGTCTCTCCAAATCAAATATAATACAGTTGCCAAAATGTTCGGCAGTCTCTCCAAATCAAATATAATACAGTTGCTAAAGTCTTCGGCTGTCGGCGCAAATCAAATATAATACAGTTTCCAAAATGTTCGGCCGTCTCCCCAAATCAAATATAATACAGTTGCCAAAGTGTTCGGCCGTCTCCCCAAATCAAATCAAATCAATACGGTTGCCAAAGTGTTCGGCAGTCTCTCCAAATCAAATATAATACAGTTGCCAAAATGTTCGGCCGTCTCCCCAAATCAAATATAATACAGTTGCCAAAGTCTTCGGCTGTCGGCGCAAATCAAAAAATGTCGCTGGATTTTGATTCTTAATTTTAAACCGTTCCTCATTTTTATTTTTAATTAAAAAACCGACCCTTTTTTTTATTATTAATTAAAAAATCAATCTTCTTTTCGCTGTTTGGCGCGGCACGATTTCTCAAATTCACCGCCGCTTTTTTTTAACATTTTCATATTTGCGTTTTTTTTCATAAACGCTTTTAAAGAAAGCCGACCATTATCTGAGTAAAAACAAAGGATTTGATTTTATGGTTTCATTGGATGACGCCGTGACGGCTCATATTAAAAAAGGCAGTAAAGAATTTGAAATTCTCGTGGACCCGGAGCTTGCGCTTGCGTTTAAACGCGGAGAAGAGATTCAAATGACGGATATTTTGGCGGTGGAATCCGTTTTTGAAAACGCGAGCCGCGGGGATAAAATCGCGGAATCGGATTTGATGGCGACTTTCAAAACGGACGATGTTTTTCAAATCGCCGCCGTTATTTTAAAAGACGGAGAGATTCAATTAACCAAAGAGCAGCGAAAACGTTTTTTGGAAGAAAAAAGACGGTTGGTCGTAACCTTTATTTCTCAAAACGCCGTCAACCCGCAGACAATGGCGCCGCATCCGCCGCAGCGCATTGAAATCGCGATGGAGGAAGCCAAAGTCAACATCGACCCCATGAAAAGCGTGGAAGAGCTTGTTCAAATCACGATGAAGGCGATTCGGCCGCTTATCCCGATTCGTTTCGAAGAAGTCAGCGTGGCCGTTCGCATTCCGCCGCTTTACGCTCCCAAAGCTTACGGCGACATTTCGGCTTTCGGAAAAATGTTGAAAAACGAATGGCAATCGGACGGCTCGTGGATTGCGGTTGTCCGGATTCCGGCCGGCATGCAAACCGATTTTTACGCGCTTTTAAATCACATCACGAAAGGAGAAGCCGAAACGAAATTGATTAAAGACGATTAATTTTTTTTCTTTCCTTTTTCGCCTTCTTTTTCGGGTTTTCGTGAAAGACTATAAAAATGATTAAAGCATAGGGTATAAAATTCAAAGGAGAGTAAGAGGTAGGATGGATCAAAAAAGAATTGTTATACCCGGGGAATGGCTGTCCGACGACACGGCGCTTTCCGGCGCGGGCACTTATATTTCCGGCGGAAAAGTTTTCGCATCCGTTTGCGGACTTTTGGTTCAAAAAGGAAAACTTTCCGTTCACCCGTTTTCAGGTCCGTACATGCCCAAAAAGAATGATTTAATCATCGGCTATGTAACGGTCGTGACATCGTCAAATTGGATTTTTGATATCAATTGCCCTTACGAGGGTCTTTTGCACGTCACGGAATATCCGATTCGCGTGCCGTCTGAAGAAATGCTTCAACATTTCAATATCGGAGATACGGTTTTGCTTAAAGTGACGGATGTCAATTCCGAAATGAAAGTGGAATTGACTTACAAGGATCCGATTTGCAAGAAATTGACGAAAGGGCGTCTTTTTGAAGTGCCGTATTCCAAAGTCTCGCGCGTCATTGGTCGTTCCGGCGCCATGATTTCCATGTTAAAAGCCAAAACGGGCTGCGATATTTTCGTCGGCGGAAACGGTCGGATTTGGCTGGACGGGGAGTCCGCGGACATGGATATTTTAATGTCGGCGCTTTCAAAAATTGAAACCGAAGCGCGCCTTCCCGATTTGACCGACGCGGTCAACGCTTTTATTGATGAGAAATACGCCGCCATCGGTCGGCAAGCGCATGGTGCGGTTACGCAAAAGCGAAAAGAAAAGGATTCCGGCTTTGTTAAATCCGATTCAAAAGACTCGGCGGATTTGAAAAAATCCCGTTCCGAGAAAAAGGAAAAACCGAAAAAAGAGAAAAAAGAAGAAGGGAAAAGAGAAGAAGAGAGAAAAGAAGAAGGGAAAAGAGAAGAAGAGAGAAAAGAAAAAGCGAAGCCTAAAAAAAGCGGCGCCAAAAAATCCGATTCGGATTCGACCCGCGATAAACCGGCGTCCTCTCCTTCGTTTGATACGAATTATTCCGTCCCGGGCACTGAGGTTCCTTTTAAAAAATCGATTGAATCTCCCTCCGTTTTTTCTTCTCAAAAAAGAAAGACACAGCCGGAAGCTTGCAGGCAAGAGAATTGCTCCTGTTTTAAGAATGTCTTCTTTACGCATCCGCCTTTCCCCGCGGGAAATAAAAGCGACAGATAATGCGTCTGTTATTCTATTCACAATTTTAAATTTATCCGGAGATATATTATGAGCTCAAATCAAAATGATGTGGTTTTCTTTGATGAAAACGGCCTTCGAACCGACCAAAGAAAACCGGATGAAATCCGCCCGATGAAAATTAAAATCGGAGTTCTTTCACGCGCGAACGGTTCTTGTTATTTGGAATGGGGCGCAAACAAAGTTTTAGCCGCCGTTTACGGTCCGCGCGAAGCCCATCCGCGCCGCATGCAGTTGGCCGGAAAAGCGGTCATTCGTTACAGATACAATATGCAGTCTTTTTCGGTTGAAGACCGCGCGCGTCCCGGCCCCAGCCGCCGCAGCAGCGAGATTTCAAAAGTCAGCCGGGAAGCCTTTGAGCCGGTTCTTTTTGCGGCCGACTATCCCAAAGCCGCGATTGACATTTTCGTTGAGGTACTTCAAGCCGACGCCGGAACAAGAACGGCCGCGATTAACGCCGCTTCTTTGGCGCTGGTGGACGCCGGCATTCCGATGCGCGGCTTGGTTTCCGCTTGTGCCGCCGGAAAAGTGGACGGCAAAATTGTTTTGGACTTAAACAAGCCCGAAGATAATTTCGGCGAAGCGGATTTGCCGATTGCGATGACGGAAGACGGCAAAATCACGTTGATTCAAATGGACGGCCATTTAACGCCTTCCGAATTTGAAGAAGCCTTGGAGCTTGTCCAAAAAGGATGCCGCCAAGTTTTAGAAATTCAAAAAGCCGCGCTCTTGGAAAAATTCGCTTCCGTCATGGAAGACGAAATCGAAATTTCCGAAGAAGACGCGGATGAAATCGATTCCGATACGGAAGAAGAATTCGATATCGATCTTGACGACGAAGACCTCAACGGTGAAGACGTTGATGCCGATGATGAAAACCCTAACGGCGAAGACGCGGATGATGATGATCTCGACGACGAAGACGCGGATGATGACGATCTCGACGACGAAGACGCGGATGATGACGATCTCGACGACGAAGACGCGGATGATGACGATCTCGACGACGAAGACGCGGGTGATGGCGATCTCGACGACGAAGGCGCGGATGATGATGATCTCGACGACGAAGACGCGGATGATGACGATCTCGATGACGAAGACGCGGATGATGACGATCTCGACGACGAAGACGCGGATGATGACGATCTCGATGACGATGATGTTGTTGATGAGGATCTTGATGACGGGGACGCCGTTGACGAAGTGTGTGCCGATGAGGAGGACAACGATGAAACGGAGGACGTCGATGCGGAATCCGAATGCGAGTCCGATTTAACGGATGAAGACATAGACGCTTTTGTCGCTCAAGTTTCTCAGAGATTGGCAAAAGACGTTTCGGCCGTCATTCGCAATTATGAAGAGTCTTGTCAAGATTTTAATGATGAATTTGACGAGGAGGATTTGGATATCATTATCATTGAGGACGATGAAATGTTGGATGAGGACGATTTAAACGAAATCAAAAGGTTTGCTTCCGAAGCGGATGAAGATTCCGACGAGTGTGAAACGGATGTTTTTACGATTGACGCGGATGATTTTGATGACGATGAATCGGAGGATTTCGATGCTTCCGTTGATGAGGACTTTGATGAGGACGAGGAGGAATAATTATGGTCAGCGAAGTGCTTTCGGCTTTAAAAAGAGATTATATTCATAATTTGATTGTTGAGGGGAAACGTTCCGACGGGCGCGCTTTTGAAGAAATGCGCGAAGTCGTCGTTAAAACAAACGTTATCTCCAAGGCGGAGGGTTCCGCTTACGTGAAATACGGCGAGACCAAGGTGTTGGTCGGGATTAAGCTTCAAAAAGGAACGCCTTTTCCGGATTCTCCGGCCTCGGGCATTATTATGACCGGAATGGAGTTAAATCCTTTGGCCTCTCCCGATTTTGAAGCGGGTCCGCCGCGCGAAGACGCGATTGAAATGTC
>JAVESN010000057.1:0-10762 GCA_034006575.1 Methanimicrococcus sp. | reverse complement strand
GCCCATCTCGGATTCCCGGTCTTTGGGGAAGCGCGTCGCGCCTTCCATGTCTTTTAATTTTTCATGGAAATAAATTCTTGATTCTTCATAGGCGCTGCCCGTTGCGCCGCCTGTTGCGCCGCCTGTTACGCCGCCTGTTATGCTGCCTGTTATGCTGCCTGTTATGCTGCCTGTTATGCTGCCGGTTGCGCCGCCCGACTTGCTTTCTTCCTCCAAAAGCGCCGCGTCAAAACAGGTAAAAGACTCCGGCTCAAGTTCTTTTCCGTCGTAAGCTTTTTCCAAGTCGTTTAAAAAAATGTCTAAGGAGCCGCCGTCAAAAATCATGTGATGGAAGTCGCATAAAACATGAACGGCGCTTTTTGCTTGACAGATGTCTATGCGGTAAAGCGAGCCTTCAAAGAAGTTGAACGGGCGAACGAATTCGTCTTGGATTTTGATGTATTCCTCATCCGTGCATTTCGTTTCGGAAACAAAGGGCGGGAGGTCGTCCAAACGCAATTGCATCGGCTCGTTGTTTTGCATCTTAAAGCGGGTTTTGACATAGGCGTGTGCGTTGATGACGTCTTTTATGGCTTTTTTCAGCCGGGAGATGTCCGTTTCAATCGGGAGAGAGAAGGTAAAGGGGATGTTGTAAATCAAGGTTCCCGGATTTTTAACGCACGCGAAATACAAACCGAGCTGGTTGCTTGTCAGTGGGTAAATGTCTTTTTTCTCATACTGTTTTTTGGTGTATTCTTCCCCTTTTTCCAAAAACGAAGAGATTTTTTCAATCGTTTTTTCTCGCATCAATTCAATCGCGCTTATTTTTTTTCCGGTTTTTTCCGTCATCAAAGCGGCGGCCTTAATGGATGAGAGAGAATTCAATCCGGCGTACATCAAGTCCGTATTGATTCCGATGTCCGTTTCTTTTAAAATGGAGCGGACGATTTCGATTAAATCTTCTTGGAGTTTCGTTTCGGGCAAAACGATTTCTTCTTGCAGAATCTGAATGCGGGGCAACGCTTTTCGATTGACTTTTCCGTTTTGATTCAACGGAATTTTATCCAATTGCATCGTCGCCGACGGAACCATGTACGCCGGCAATTTGGATTCGATGAAGTGGTTTAATTCGTTGATATCAATCGTTTTTTCCGAGACGATATACGCGACGACACGGTTTCCGCCGCCGTCGTCTTCTTGGGAAATGACCGCCGCGTCAGCCATATCCGGATGAGAGCGAATGCATTTTTCAATTTCGGCCAACTCGATTCGAAATCCTCGGATTTTGACTTGGAAATCTCGGCGGCCGACAAACTCGATATTTCCGTCCGGCAGATATCGGACGATATCGCCGCTTTTATACATTACGGAGTGGTCGGAATCCTCGGCGTACGGATTTTGAACGAATTTATCCGCCGTCATATCCGGATTATTCAAATATCCTTTGGAAACCTGCCGTCCGGCGATGCATAATTCCCCCGCCGTTCCGATCGGCGCCAATCGGCCGTGTTTATCCAAAACATAAGCGGAGGTGTTGTCAATCGGTTTTCCGATCGGTATTTTATCGTAATTTTGGTCGACTTTAAAAGAGGTGCTGATGATGGTACATTCGGTCGGGCCGTACAAATTGTATAAATCAAAGTTTTTCGGCGGTTCCATCGGAACCAAGGTTTCGCCGCCGACGCTTAATATTCTGAGAGAGGGAACGTTAGCGTTTTCCGCGAATTGTCTTCCCAATTGGGTTGTCATAAAGGCGATGTTGATTTCATTTTCTTTGAAATATCGGCTCAGGCGATCTAAATCCAATCTCATGTCTTCTGGAATGATGTGCAAGCAAGCGCCGTTAATCAGTGTCGGATACATGTCCATCAGGCACGCGTCAAATCCGAAACTGGCGTACGCCGGAATATTGTCTTTTTCGGTGATTTGATTTTCGCGGGTGTACCAATGTAAAAAGTTGGACAGATTGCGGTGAAGAATCATAACCCCCTTCGGGTTTCCGGTGGTTCCCGAGGTGTAGAGCAAAATTAAAAGGTCTTCGGGAGTCGGTTTTAAATGAGAAAGCGGATTTGAAATCGCACCCGGTGTTGGATTTGAAATCGCATTTGAAATCGTGTTTGAAATCGCACCCGGTGTTGGATTTGAAATCGAATTTGAAGTCGGATTTGAAATCGCATCCGGTGTTGGATTTGAAATCGAATTTGAACTTGAATTTGAAGCCGGATTTGACATGTCGATTTTCGGGAGGCGGTTGATTTCGGCCGTGTCGATAAAGCCGACTTTTGCGTCCGGCAGTTTTTCATACAGATTCGAATCCGCGATGATGATTGAAACGCCGGCGTCTTTTGCCATGTATAAGAGGCGGTCGCTCGGGTAATTCGGGTCCATCGGGAGATAGGCGGCGCCCGTTTTTAAAACGGCGAGAGAGCATATCGGCATCATCTCGCTTCTTTCAATCAGGATGCCGACAACGTTTCCTTCTCGGATTCCTTTTTGATTGAGGGAGTACGCCAAGCGGTCGGTGATATCGTCTAATTCTTGATACGTGAGTGTTTTGTCAAGGAAAACGACGGCGCGGTTGGCGGGCGTTTTTTTCGCTTGGCTGCGGAATAAATCAATGACGGTTTGGCCCAAATAGACATCCGTTTTATATCCGCCAAAGTCCGTTAAAATTTGCCGGCGTTCTTCTTTTGGGATTTCTGAGATTTCCAAAAGGGTTTCGTTTCCGGTCGCGTTTTCCAATCGGTTTAAAACCGTCAAATAATGTTGTGTGAAGTTTTCGGCGACTTCTTTTAAATAGAGTTTGGGAGAATAAGACACGGTTAAATCGGTTCCGTTCTCGTCGTATTTCGCTTCAATCATTATGTCCGTTGCAAGCGCTTGGTTTTTCAAGTGAATTTGCCGCCATTTTAAATCGTCGGATTCAAATGAAAGATTCGGGAGGTAATTAAAAATGACGTCAAATACGGGAGAGCGGGACGTGTTTCTGTCCGGCGCCAACAGCGGGACAAGTTTTTCAAACGGGTAGGTTTGGTGCGTTTTGACGTCTCGGAGGGTTTGGGCGGTTTTTTGAACATACTCTTTCAGGGTTTCGTTTTCAAATTTTAAGCGAACCGGGAGCATGTTGACGAACATGCCGACGACTTTTTCTTCTTGCGGATTGTTTCGGCCGCTCATGGCCGTTCCGATAACCACGTCTTCTGAGCCGCAATATTTTCCGAGCGTGATTCCCAATGCGGCCGTCATGATATTGTATCTTGTCACTTTGAAGGCGGAGGCCGCTTTTTCAATCGTTTCTTTTTTTATTTTCTTATGGATTTCCGCTTCGACAAACGGCAAGATTTCCGGGCGGTTGTATTTGGACGGCATTTCATTTTCGGGAACGCCGCCTTCAAACATTTTTTTGAAATAATTTTCTCCGTCTTTATCTTCGTTTTCATCTCGGGAGGCTTGCAATTTCGCATAATCCTGAAAATCAAAATCAATCGGCGGCAATTCTTTTCCGTCATACAAAGCGAGGAGGTCGTCGAGGAATACTTTTGCGCCGGTTCCGTCAAGAATGATGTGGTGAATGCCGAAATGAAGAATATGCTCTTTTGGAGATATTTGGTAAAGGAAACAACGGATAAGCGGATCTTTTTCAATGTCAAACGGTTTATTTTCCTCTTCGATTCTGCTTTTGATTTGTTCCAAAACGCATTTTTCAAATCGGATTTCAATGTTCCTCTCGGAATTTATTTTTCGAACATATTCTCCGTTTCGCATCGGATAATTAGACTTCAAAATACGATGGCGATTCATAACTTCATTTAAAGCCGCTGAAAGCCGTTTTACATCCGGACTCCCTTCGATTTGAAAGGTTAAATTTATGTTATACGCAACCGACCCGGGATTCATACCTTGTTCGGTCGCCATTTGTCGTTCCGCAAATGTTAACGCCCATTCGCTCGTGCTTTCATCTTTTTTTGAAGCGGCAGTCATTTTTATTCGTCCGATTTTAATTCCTTTTTAAAAATGATATAAGCGTAATAGTGCTCCATATTTTATAAATTATAGCAAGAAACATGTTGTTTTTTTCAAAAAATTGAACCATTTGAAATAAAAACAAAACTAAAGAAAAATAGAAATTAAATAAAAAATAAAAACAAAGTAAAAATATAAAAATATAAAAAAACAAAAAACGCAAAAAACAAAAATGAAAACAAAAGGTAAATCAAAAATCAGAACAAAATCAGAACAAAAATTTAAGCAAAATAAAACAAAAAACGGTTTCTGTGGAGTTACGGTTGATGAAAAGACGGGCGCGTCCGGCGCCGACGAAAAGGCGCGGCGCAAACAGCGAAACCGGCGTTTCATTTTTTTAAAATTAGGTATGAAAAATCGTCCTTTCATTTTTTTAAAAACTCAAAATAAAAAACAGATTGTGATTTTTATTGATTTTTTGCGTCCATCCGCAAATTTCTGATTTCGTTTGAAGTCGTTCACTCAAATAAAAAATAAAAAACGGTTGTGATTTTTTATTGATTTTTTGTGTCCATCCGCAAATTTCCGATTTTCGTTTGAAGTCGCTCCCTCAAATTGAAATGAGCGGGAGGTATTTGGAATTTTCAATCTTATTTTGAAAGTAAATTGAAAAAGAATTGAAAAAGAATTAAAAAAGAATTGAAAAAGAATTAAAAAAGAATTAGAAAAGAATTAAAAATATGAAAAAACAGTTTTGATTTTTTATTGATTTTTTTGGCGTCCATCCGCAAATTTCCGATTTTCGTTCGCTGTCGCTCACTCAAATCGAAAATTAGCGGTCGTATTTGAGATTTTCAATCTAATCTCGAAAAAGAATTGAAAGGATCGAAAATAAGTTGAAAACGGATTGAAAATTTCTTAAAAATGAATTGAAATAATATATTTCGGGATCGGGGGATATAAAATAGAGTTTTGAATTTGATACAAAAACAAAAACGATTTGTTTTCGTTTTTATTTTTGATTTTTGGTTCCGTCATCCAGGACATGGAGTTCTCCGGTTTTGGGGTCTATCATGAAGCCGTAAATTTTGACGTCTTTGGGGACGAACGGATGGGTTCGGATGAATTTGACGGTTTCAATCACGGACGTTTCCGCGTCGTCAAAACCGGTGAGCCATTTGTGGATGTCAACGCCGCTGTTAAACACGTTTTCGATTTCTTCTTTTGGGATGCCTCTGGCAATCATTTTGTTTATGATTTTTGCCGATTCCAATCCCTGCATTCCGCAGTCGAAATGGCCGATGACAAATATTTCTTGAATGCCGAGTTCGTAAATCGCAATCATTAAACTTCGCATCACGGTTCCGTACGGTTGGGTGATGACGGCGCCCGCGTTTTTAATCACTTTGGAATCGCCGTTTTTTAAATTTAAAGCCGCTTGCAATAATCCGGTCAGGCGCGTATCCATACAAGAAAGGATCGCTATTTTTTTATCGGGAAACCGATTGGTGTCAAAGGCTTCGTATTCTTTGTCTTCAACGAATTTTTTGTTAAATTCCAAAGTCTCTTTCAAAAAAGGCATATTTATCACGCGCCGGGTTTATATTTTCGATGCATTCGATATCGATTAAACCTGTCATCTAATATTGAAATGAAATAATTCGAAGGATAATGATTTATTTAAAAATCAAAAGGTAAAATCCGAAAAACGGGTCCAAAGATTGAAAGAATATCAAAATTTCCAATTTCAAATGACGTTTTTCGGATTGAATTTTTCGGATTGAATTTTTCGGATTGAATTTTTCGGATTGAATTTTTCGGATTGAATAACGTTTTTTCAAATAAAATAACGTTTTTTCAATTTAAATGACGGTCGCTTTAATAATTTTGACATCCGTCGCCGGTCTGTCGCCGCGAGCGGTTTTCACCGTTCCGATTTTATCGACGACATCCATGCCTTCGACGACTTCGCCGAACACGGGGTGTTTGGATGATGCCGGCGGTTTGTCCCAGTCCAAATAAGTGTTGTCGACAAGGTTGATGAAGAATTGGCTGCCACCCGAGTTCGGACCGGCGTTGGCCATGGAAATCGTTCCGCGAAGGTTGGACGAGCCTTTGACGAATTCGTCGGGAATCGCGTATCCGGGACCGCCCGTTCCGGTGCCGTTGGGGCAACCGCCCTGAATCATAAAGTCGGGGATAACGCGGTGGAAAATCAGTCCGTCATAATATCCTTTTTCAACAAGTTGTTTAAAATTGCCGGCGGTGATCGGCATGTCGTCTCTTAATTTAATTTTAATGTTTCCCATCGTGGTTTCAAATAAAACGGTTGTCATTATCATTTTCTCCTTGATTTTGAGTCAAAAACTGATACTTATATTGATACTAATAATACATATCGAATCGTTTTTTATTTTAATATCTTATTCAAAAAATAAAGCGCGGAGAGGGAGATTTGAACTCCCGAGGTGCGAGGCACCACCGGTTTTCAAGACCGGCGCCGTGGGCCGCTTGGCTATCTCCGCATTTATAAAAAAGCGCAAAATTTTAACACATAAACACGATTCGTGTATATAACGATATTTCAAAAAATAAAAAAATAAACAGAATTATTCTGCTTTTTCTGTTTCTTCTACTTTTTTAACGGATTCAACGTAGCGGATTTCTTTTAAGTCGGTGTTTGCCAAAATCTCGTCGGCCAACTTTCCTTTCATGAAAAGCCATCTTTGGTTGAACGTGATGCCGGTCGGGATTTCAACTTCCGCAACATCCCCCGCAACTTTTACTTCGGAATCCGAAACACCGGTGTAAAGCGCAAAAAGCCCTTTGATTTTGTCTTCAATCGTTTCCAAAACGGCTTCGATTTTGTAATTGTAAACGACGGATTTTCCGGCAAGCGGACTGTTAAAGTCGATGGTTGCACGGCGGCCGATGACTTTTGTAACGACGCCTTGGCGACCGTCTTGCTCAATGACCATGCCGACTTGCGCTTTTCCGTCTTTGAATTTGGAGGTTGAGATGGATTGCATCAAATCGTCGCGGGGCATGCCAAAAGCGTCTTCGGGGGGAATGGTCACTTCGGCTTGCGCGCCGACTTCTTTTCCTTCCAATTCTTTGTCAAGACCTTGAATCGTGTGGCCGTAGCCGATAATGATAACGTCGCCGCCGTAAAGGCCCTGCGGGGTGTATACGTTTTCCGCTTTTGCGACTTCTTCTTCGGTCGTGTCAAAGACTTTTCCGTCTTCGGTTTTACCGGTGTAATTGAGTTTAATAAAATCTCCTTTCTTCAATGCCATGGGAATCACTTCACATTTTATAATATAAATGAACAAATAAATTAAACAAATATATATAATCCGCGCTGTTCGCGTCTTTTCATAAAAGGCGTATTTATCCTTTGATAAAACGTTTGAATGAACCGTAAACAGAATTATTCCTTTAATAATCTTTTCCTAACGGAAACGTTTTAAAAAAGTTTATGGAAAAGATGAGTGCGAATGCCGTCTAAAAAGCCGCGCCAAACAGCGAAACCGTCTCTTAAATTTTAAAAAATTGAAATACGGACTCTGGCTTTTTTTGATACCATCCGCATATATCCGTTTTTTGCGCGTTTCGTTTGCTTTAAATTAGAAATGAACGGTTGTTGCTTGGGATTTCAAAAATACCGTTTAAAAAATGAAATATGAAAATTTATGAACGAAAATAAAAAACAAAGGATAAGAAAAATAAAAAAACCGATTCTCCGATTTTTATCGGAGAAAAAAAGAATTCAAAATATTATTTTGCAATATTTTGACTTTCAAGCGAGGGTTCATTTGTTGATTTTTTGAATAAATTCCGCCAACACGTCTTCCATATCGGGGTGGCCGATTTCTTGGAGGCTGTAATTCACGCGGGTGTTGGGTTTGTCTATTTGGATGACGCGGGCAAGGTCAATCGGCGTTCCGATGATGACGCTGTCGCAGTCGGTGCGTTTAATCGTTTCGGCCAAATCTTTCATTTGCTCTTCCCCGTAACCCATGGCGGGCAACAGTCCTTTGACGTGCGGGTAAATGCGGTACGTTTCGGCGATTTTTCCGACGGCGTACGGTTTGGGATCAACGATTTCGGCGGCGCCAAAACGCTTGGCGGCAACAATGCCCGCGCCGATTGCCATTTCTCCGTGCGTGAGCGTCGGTCCGTCTTCGATGACCAAAACGCGTTTTTTGCGAATGATGTCGGGGTTATCCACACTGATGGTGGACGCGGCGTCGATGACGGTTGCGTTCGGATTGACACGCTCTACGTTATGCCGGACGGTTTCGATGTTGGCAAAGTCGGCGCTGTCAATTTTGTTGATTATGACGACATCGGCGATGCGCAGCGTCACTTCTCCCGGGTAGTAAGAAAGCTCGTGTCCGGGACGGTGGGGGTCGACCACCGTAATCATGAGGTCGGGTTTATAAAACGGGAAATCGTTGTTGCCGCCGTCCCACAAAATAACATCGCAACCGTCCGGGTCGTTTTCGGCGGCGCGCAAAATCGCTTCATAATCAACGCCGGCATAAATGACATTGCCGCGCGCGATGTGCGGCTCATATTCTTCCATCTCCTCGATGGTACAATTGTATTTTTTTAAGTCGCCGATGTCGGCAAAACGCTGCACTTTTTGCGCCACGAGATCTCCGTACGGCATCGGGTGGCGAATCGCAATGACTTTAAGACCATGCGCCATCAAAACTTCCGCGACGCGCCGGGTGGTTTGACTTTTGCCGCACCCCGTGCGAACGGCGCCGATTGCGATAACGGGTTTCGTACTTTTGAGCATGGTGTTTTTATAGCCCATTAATGTGAAATTCGCTCCGGCGGCGTTGACAATCGCGCTGATGCGCATCACTTCCGCGTACGGAACGTCACTGTACGCAAAGACGCACTCATCCGCGTCCAACTCTTTAATGAGGCGCGGCAACTCGGCTTGTTCGTAAATCGGGATGCCTTCCGGATAAAGATTGCCCGCAAGCGCGGCGGGATATTTGCGGCCGGCAATGTCCGGGATTTGCGCGGCGGTAAAGGCGACGACTTGATAGGCGGGATTGTCGCGGTAGTAGGTATTGAAGTTGTGAAAGTCTCTTCCGGCAGCGCCGATAATGATTATTTTACGTTGTGTCATTCTATTCTCCGTGATTTCTTTTTTATTTATTCGTACAATTTAGACATGGTCTGATAAGCGATTTCCATGACGGCGCCGTTGTTTTCAATCGCTCCCATGTCATACAAGACGTGTTCCAATTCCGAAAGCGTCGTCATGACGTTGGTCGGAGTCGCCGCGCCCATTGAGCCGATTCTGAATATTTTTCCTTTCAAATCATCTTGCCCGCCCGTAATGATAACGCCTCGAGTGTTCATGGCTTTTTTAATGTCTTCGCCGCTGAATCCGGCCGGCGCTTTTATTGCCGAAACCGTATTGGAATAAGCGCTGACTTCATTGAGCTGCGGAAACATTTCAAGGCCGATGGCCGTTACGGAATCGCGCACCGCTTTTGTCATTAAATAATGTCTTTCGATTCTTTTCTCAACGCCTTCTTCTTCCACCATTTTCAAAGCTTCTTGGAGCGCGAAGAATAAAGAAACGGCCGGGGTATACGGGGTTTCTTTCAATTCTTTAGAAGCGCTTTTGTGATACGCGACCAAATCTAAATAATACGGTCTTGTCGTCACGTTTTCCATTTCCGCAAGCGCGCGCTCATTGGCGGTGACTATGGAGATTCCGGGGGGTGCCGCAATGCATTTTTGAGAGCCGGTGACGGCGATATCGACATTCCAATCGTCGACTCTGATCTCATCTCCTCCTAAGGAAGAAATCACGTCTAAAATAAAGTAAGCGCCGTATTTTTTGGCGAGCGCTCCGATTTCAGGCGCCGGGTTTCGAATGGCAGTGGAGGATTCATTGTGGACCATCGTTATTGTTTTAATGTCGCCGGCTTCTAATTTTTCTTCAACGAGCGCCAAATCAACCGATTTTCCCCATTCAAATTCAAGAGGAACGACCGTTCCGTATTTTCCGGCCAATTTTTTAAAGCGTTGCCCGAATTTGCCGTTTTCAATCGCCAATATTTTGTCGGTTTTATTGTTCAAACACCCGACCGCCGCTTCCATTCCGGCAGTTCCCGACCCGGAAATAATGGAAACATCTTCCGGAGCGGTATTAAACATTGTCGCAGAAATTCTTTGGCAATCCGCGTAAACTTCGGAAAATTCCTTCCCGCGGTGGTTAATCATCGGTTTTGCCATTGCCATTAAAACGCGGTGCGGAACTTCTACCGGTCCCGGCATCATCATTAATTTATCAACTGTTTGAATCATACTATAACACCTGTTTTAAACGAGATTATTACTCATTTGGTTATGTTTTTATTTGTTTTATATATTTGTTTTATGTATTTTCGTATATCTGAAATGGGTATACTTTAAATTTGAATATTAAAAATTAAAAAATAAATAACCGACGGATAACTCATTAAATATGTCCCTATACAAAATATATATGCCTCATCTTTCATATATCCGATTTTCTCATTTTGTACTCAGAATCGGTCGCTATCATTATTTTCGGATTTGGTCCGACATTTGAATCGATTTGAATAGGCTTGTGTCGGTTTTGAATCGGCAGGAGTCGGTATTAAATCGGTTTGAAACGCCTTAAGTCGATCGGATTCGGTTTTAAATCGGCAGGAGTCGGTTTTAAATCGGCAGGAGTCGGTTTTAAATCGGATTAAATCGGTTATCGAGTCGGTTTTGAATCATTGTTCAGATGATGAATTGTTAATCCTCCTCCTTTGAT
>JAVESN010000112.1:0-4117 GCA_034006575.1 Methanimicrococcus sp. | reverse complement strand
CCGGAGCCTTTGCCAAACGCGCGCGGAATCGCGCCTTTTTCAATCGCGTGAAGCATCAAAAGCGTTTGCTTTCCTTCAAAAATGTCGCTGCCTTGTCTTTTTCCGAGAATTTCTTCGGGCATCGTCAAATCCAAAACATCGTCGTAAATTTGAAATCCGAGACCGACCAGACGACCGAATTCATAAAGCGCGTGATCGGTTTTTTCATCCGCGCCGCCGATAATCGCTCCGATTTGAGCGGCGGCTCCAAAAAGAATGGCGGTTTTTTTCTCAATCATTTCCAAATATTCTTCTTTGAAAACCCTTTCTCGTTTTTCAAAATCAATGTCCAGCCATTGGCCCTCGCAAACTTCAACGCACGTTTTTGACAAGATGTTCGCCGATTTTAAAAGGCGCGCCGGATCGCTGTCGGCCGTTGTGATGATTTCAATGGACTTGGAATAAAGCGTATCGCCCGCCAAAATCCCGCCGGCTTCCCCCCAAACCGTGTGAACGGCCGGAAGACCGCGGCGAACCGGATCGTTATCCATAATATCGTCATGGACCAACGTGAAAGTGTGCATCAATTCAACGGAAACGGCCGCGGGAATCGCCGTTTGGATGTCGCCGCCGACCGCTTGCGCGCTTGCCAGCAAAACGGCGGGACGGAGTCTTTTGCCGCCGGCTTTGACGATATGCCGAGACGCTTCATAAAGACCTTCGGGTTTTTGAATCGGAAGCAATTTTTCAATCGCCTCGTCAACCGGAATCGATAATTTTTTAATTTCATCCACAACAGTCATAATAAAACTCCAAAATCAGGGTTCGAGGAAAAGAATTTCCCCGTTTCTGAGCAAATGGACGGTTTCACCGAGAACGTAGCCGGCGTCTTCCGCCATCTCAATGTACGCGCTGTGCATTTCCAAATCCCCGTGCGCCGGAATGACGTGCGTCGGTTGAACGATGCGAAGCATTTCCCAGTGGTCTTCCCGGTACGCGTGCCCGGAAACGTGAACGTCGTCATAAATACGTGCGCCGCGCATCTTTAATTTCGTTTCCAAAGCGTAGCGGTTGGCGCGCGTCATAGGACTTGGAATAATGTTCGCGGAGAAGATGATACGATCGCCGGATTCGACTTTAAACGGCGTTTCGTTGTTGGCGATACGAACCAAAATCGAACCGGGCTCCCCTTGGTGGCCTGTCACGACCGGCAAATATTTTTCCTTTCCGGCTTCCATGATCTTTTTTAAAGCGCGATCGACATCTTTTCTTTGCCCGTAAACCTCGACGTTTTTGGGAAGCGTGATGTATCCCAATTCATGAGCGGCGTAAAGATATTTTTCCATGGAACGTCCCATAAAAACCGGAATGCGGCCCATTTCTTCGGCGATTTCAATAATCGCGTTCAATCGCGCGATGTGAGAGGCGAATGTGGACACGATCATCCCGACATGAGACTCCTCGGTTCCCAAAAGAACGTCGCGAAGCATTTCTTTTGCAATCGTCTCGGAGGGAGTTTTTCCGGAGCGGGCACTGTTTGTGGTCTCCGTAATCATTGCCAAAACTCCGTCGCGCCCGATTCTGCGAAGCGCGTCAAAGTCGGGAGATTCCCCAATCGTCGGCGCGCGGTCCAATTTAAAGTCGCAGGCGTACATCACCGAGCCGTAAGGCGTGTGAATGACGGCAATCACGCTGTCCACAATGCTGTGCGGGATGCTGATAAATTCAACGCTGATGTCTTCCGTGATTTCATACGTTCCGCCGGCTTTTAAAGCGATGAGCGGATTGTTGACTTTAAATTTCTTTTCTTCGTCGATTTGCTGGCGAATCAACGCGGTCGTATACGGTGTTGAAATAATCGGGGCGTTATAGCGGTGCGCCAATTTCGGAATCGCTCCGATGTGATCCAAATGCCCGTGCGTACAAACGATAGCGCGAACCGTTCCGTTGACGTCTCTCATAATCGTATCGTCGGGAATCGCTCCCATATCGATTAACTCAAGAGAGTGCATGCGGTCGATTTCTGCGTCTTCGTGAATCTGAACGCGGTCCAAGCGAATCCCCATATCTAAAATAATAATGTCTTCTCCGACAACAACGGCCGTCATGTTACGACCCATTTCATTATAGCCGCCGACGGCGACAATTCCTATATCTTCCATTTTTAAATTCCTTTAATTTTTTTACATATATGGTAATGATTTTTTTATATCGATTTTATTTTTCATTTAATATCGATTTTAATTTTATTTTAACATCGATTTATTTTTCATTTAATATCGATTTTATTTTTTAATTGGATTAAAATTCGATTGAACTTTAATTTGTGGTTTCCTTTAAAACATGAATTTCATAGAAATTCGAATAAGGGATGACAGTCATGTAAACAGCTGAAATCAAAATTTTCAGCCGCCGCGTTGAAATTTATTTGAGATTCGCGGTTATTTTAATAATTTTATTTTAAAATATTACATTTAAAGTTATGACATTTAAAATGATTTTATCTTATTTTATATTGTAATATTTTATTTTATATTGTAATATTTTATTTTATATTGTTTTATTTTAAATTTAAATTGTTTTATTTTAAAATATTTTATTTTAAATTTAAAGAAGCTCCTTGTTCGCATAATCCGAAACGTTAAAACCGCGGCTCGTCAAATAATCGCAGGTTTTTCCGGTGACAACCGCGTGCGTTCGAGAGAGCGCTTGAATGCTGTTGCAGCCGGTCAAAAACATGGACGCTTTTAACTCCTGCTTCAATAATAATAACGCGTCGGATACGGTGTCGGCTCCTTTAAAGGCCGGCCCGACAAACGGAAGCGCCGCGCCCGCGGCAACCGCGCCGAGAGCGATTGATTTGGCGATATCGACGCCTGTTCGAACGCCGCCGGTTGCGATGACCGGCACGGCGACTTTACATTCGATTAAAGAAGAAACGGTCGGGATTCCGAAATCCCAAAACAATTCGCCCAAATGTTCGCCGAGCGTGTCTTTATCCATTCGCGCCCGATACACTTCAACGCCGGACCAGCTCGTTCCGCCGACGCCGCCGACATCAATCGCGCTGATGCCCGCTTTTTTAAGCAAAAGCGCGTCTTCGCGAGAAATCCCCGCGCCGGTTTCTTTGGCAAACACCGGAACGTCGGCCGCGGCGCATATTTGCTCAATCATTTCCAAACATCCGCTCGCGTCAACATCCCCTTCGGGCTGAATCGCTTCTTGCAAAAAATTCAAATGAATCGCAATCGCGTCGGCATCAATCATGGAGACCAACGAATTGACCTTTTCCGTTCCGTATTCTTTGATTTGGGCGGCGCCGATGTTTCCGTAAACAAAAGCGTTTGGCGCTTTCTCGCGGACGACTTTAAAGGAGTCCGTTTGTTTGGGATCGTCAATCGCCGCTCTTTGGCTGCCGACACCGATTCCGACACCGACGTTTTCTGCGGCTTCTGCCAGCGCCGCGTTAATCTTTGTCGTCTCGGGATGCCCGCCGGTAATCGAAGCGATCAGAAACGGGAAGGATAATTTTTTACCGAAAAAATCAACGGACATATCAATATCATGCATTGAGATTTCAGGAAGCGCGCGGTGAACCAAAGTCACGTCTTCGAATCCTGCGCTCACTTTTCGAGATTCAACATGGCAGCGAGCGCAAAGCTCCAAATGCTCAATCTTTCTGCGTGATGTTTTATGCTCCATTTTTTAAAACTCCGGATGTATAATAATAATAATAAATATAATAAATGAATTTCACTTGAAATTTTCTTTTTTAAAACTGATTTTTCAGAAAGAACCTACTCGGTAATAGTATATAAATAATTCACAGCCAAACAAAGAAATTGTTGTTGTTTTTGGCGAATGTAAGAATAAAAAAGGATAAAAGAAACAAAATATGATTTTTGTCTTAAGAAATATTTTATCCTCGAATCATCGTCAAAAGCATTTTGAAATTCTCAACCGCGTAAACCGCATGTGAAATACCGGCCGGCATGATAATAGTCTGCCCCGCATCAAGCAAAAAGGGAGTCCCGCCGATTGTGATTTGGGCTTTTCCGTCCAATATTTGAACGACGGCGTCAAACGGAGCGGTGTGCTCGCTCAAACCCTGCCCTTTGTCAAATGAAAATAAAGTGAG
>JAVESN010000047.1:0-13307 GCA_034006575.1 Methanimicrococcus sp. | reverse complement strand
CATCAAGCAAAAAGGGAGTCCCGCCGATTGTGATTTGGGCTTTTCCGTCCAATATTTGAACGACGGCGTCAAACGGAGCGGTGTGCTCGCTCAAACCCTGCCCTTTGTCAAATGAAAATAAAGTGAGATTTCCGGATTCGTTTTTTAACACCTGTTTGCTGACCACGCCGCCGCTTGAGTATTCCACCATGCCGGCAAGGTTTAAAACAACGCCTTTTTCAAAAGTATCTGTCACCATAGATAAAACTCCTTATTTTTTAATTGAAACTGAAATGAACGGGAATGAAATAAAGTTTTCACACATATTAAAATTTGAACGATAAAACGATTTGAATCATTGGTTAAGTTGAATATGAACGATTTGAATCATTGGTTAAGTTGAATATGAACGATTTAAATCATTAATTAAGTTGAATATGAACGATTTGGATCATTAATAGATTTGAATATGAACGATTTGAATCATTAATAGATTTGAATATTAATAAGAATAATATTCTATTTTAAATTTAAATGTTTTGAACGGTGCGAAGAATCAGTCGTTTTTGCGAATAATTGTTCCGATGACTTCTCCGTTCAAATAAGCGGAAACATTTCCGGGTTTGTTGGCGTTAAAGATGCAGGATTCGATTCCCGTTTTTTGTGCCAAATCCAAAATTTCCAAAACTTTTCCAAACATTCCGCCCGTTACGTCCGTTCCGGCCGAGCCGCCGATATGTTGTTTGACGGAGTCAAACGTTTTGGGCGTAATTTTTGGAATGGTTTTTCCGGCGGAATCCAAAACGCCGTCCGTTGCGGAGCCGAGGCCGACACGTTTGGCTTTCAGCGCGGCTGCGACATACGGAAGAGATTGGTCTCCCGACAAAATACAGGCGCCACGTTTTGTATCCATGCAAACGTCGCCGTGCAAAACGGGAACCAAATTTTGTTTTAACATTTCGGATATTTGTTCGGTGTACAAGTAAGTCAATCGTCCGTCTTCGCACAATGAAAAGGAAAGCGGATTCATCGGAACGGCCGGAATGCTTTCTTTTCGCAATGTTTTGACAATCATGTCATTGAGTTTTCGAACGGAATCATGCGTTTTTAAGAATCCCTCTTCATGGAATCCCTTGTCAAGGCCGTACTGTTTGGCATAAACGTGGCCGTAAGAGCCGGCTCCGTGGACGATGATTAATTTTCCGGAAAAACCCGCGATTTCTTTTGCGATGCGTTCCATTTCGTCCGTTTTTGCCGAGCCGGACGTTGCGTTTTTGTCGGTGACGGCGCTGCCGCCGACTTTTAAGATTGTTAAATCTGAGGGGAGAGTCATATGAATTACCGATGAGAAGTGAATATAAGAACGGATAATAATAAATTTGGATATAATAATGAGTTTGGATATAACGAATTTGATATAATGAATTTGAATATAAAGATAATAAACTTTAATACTGAAATAATAATGAATTAGAATATTTGAAATATTATTTGAAATTTTATTTGGATTCGAGTCGGACGCCCGCGTTTGACGTCCGGCATATGAATGAGTCGCCGCCGGCGCGTTTAATCGAGTGCGCGACGCGTGATAAGTTTTTGTGCTCGCAAAGGGAAATCATGCATCCGCCGCCGCCGGCGCCCGTGATTTTAGATCCGAGCGCGCCCGCTTTTCGGGAGGCGTAAACCAATTCGGAAAGCTCTTTTGAGCCGACACCGATTGAATCTAAGAGCCCTTGGTTGATGTTCATCAATTCTCCGACGGTTTGGAAATCTCCGTCTCGAATGAAGTCGACTCCGGTTTCGGAAATGGCTCCAATCGTATCCATGATTTGGCCGATGACGGCCGGATGTCTTTCTTTGAGCGAAGAGACGTTGGACACGATTTTTCGGGTGGAGGAGAATTTTCCGGTGTTTCCGATAACGATGAGCATGTCGTAAAATCCGAGTTTTTTGCGGTCGGGAATTTGCACCATTCCGCCGAATGTGGACACGAAGGTGTCCGTCGGGCTGGCGCGTCCTTGAACTTCGGTTTCGACGAGATGCCCCATTTGAGCGATTTCGTCTAAAGACAAGGCCGTTTCGTAATAAGTGTCCAGCGCTTTTATTGTCGCAATCGTTACCGCCGCGGAGGAGCCGAGTCCGGATCCGACCGGAATATCGGAGCGAATATCAATGTTGACGCCGGAAACGGTTGTCAATTCTTTAAATTTTTCTACGACGGAATAGATGTACGGATGTTTGCGCGGATTTAAATCCGTATTGCCGCTCGGCCCTTTCATTTGAATCGTCGGCGCTTCTTCGACCGTGACGTGTGCCCTTAAATCAATCGCGCAAGCAATCGCGGTTTTGCCGTAAACGACAGCGTGTTCTCCGAATAAAAAGATTTTACCGGGCGCAGAGCTTGTAATCATTTGTGTAACACCGTGAAAGAAATGAATGACAAATTAAAATCTAAAGCTTAAACAAAATCTACTGTCCATAATTATAACTTAATTTATAAATTCATTCCCCGATTGAAAGAAAAATAAAGGAAAAGAAAAAAGAAACAAAATATAAAAAATAATAAACATTGCAAATGTAAACAAAAATCAAACTTAAACGCAAACAAAAACCAAGCGCAAACTAAATACAAATACAAACAAAAATCCGGTGCGGATACAATGAAAAAATGCGGCGGCCGGCAAAAACAATATGCGTTTTTCAAAGATGAGAAAAATCTGTCGGGTTTGATGATATTATCGGGTCAAAGCCGTAAATTTCCGATTTTTCATTCGCTTCGCTCATTCAAAATCGTAAATTAACGGGAGTTATAAGGGATTTTGAAAGATGAAACAAAAAGAGAATAAAAGATGAAACAAAAAAGAAATCTCGGAAGTAGGAAAAAGCAAATGTGAGAATGAATTAAAAATCGGAAATTTTTTTATTCCTGTTTTTATCCTCTTTTTTATTTGCGTTTTTATTTGTATTTCTTTTTGCGCTTTTGTTTTTATTTTTGTTTTCAATATTTGAATCGGAATCGGAATCCGACTTTCCGACATCCTCTTTTCCTGTGTCTGTTTTTCTTGTGTTTGTTTTTCTTGTGTTTGTTTTTTTGGTGTCGGCTTTTTTTGCGTCTTTTTCAGGAGAGAGCGTTTTTTTAACGTCCATTTTTTGGATGACTTTTTTCATCAGGGTTGAAAACGGATACTCTTTAAAATCGGATTTTGAAACAAACCAACCGCCGGATTTTTTTAACGTTTCCAAAGCCGTCTCATTTGCGGCGGAATCGATTTTTGTTTGATAAATTTCCAATGTCAAGTTGATATGCGTAAAAACATGCCGGACATTTTTGCCGGTATCGATCCATTCGGCATTCACCGGAAACGGTATTTCTTTTGGCGTTTTGCTGCTGCCTTTTATCGCGTCTGCTTCTTCTGCCGCTTCTTGCGCGTTCCAGGGAAATTCCGTTAAACCGTGAAGAAGCCCTTTTTCGGTTCTTTTTTGAATAAAAACTTCGCCGAATTCGTTTTCAATCCAAAAGAGTTGACCGAATTTGTTTATTTTTTGAAGTTTTTCTATTTTTGGGATTTCTGAAATTAAATCAAATTCCAAAGCGACACACTTTTTCTGAAACGGACAAACCGGACATTGCGGATTTTTCGGCGTGCAAACCGTTGCGCCCAAATCCATAATCGCGGAAGTATAATCGGCGCAGCGGTTTTCAGACATTAAATTTTGAGCTTTGTTTTTAATATCCGGAAGACTTGTTGCGGTACTTTCTGAAATGCCGTAAAGACGGGAAATCACGCGAATCACATTTCCGTCAACAACCGCTTCTCGTTGATTAAACGCAAGAGAAGAGATGCTGGCCGCCGTATACGGGCCGATTCCGGGAAGTTTAAGCAGTTCGCCGTAGGTTTGAGGAAATTGACCGCCGTATTTCTTAACCAAAAGCAAAGCGCATTCATGAAGTTTTCGAGCGCGCGTGTAATAACCGAGACCCTGCCACAAGAGCAAAACCTCTTCAATATTCGCATTTGCCAGAGATTCTAAATCCGAAAAACGCTTCAAAAAACGATGAAAGTAAGGGATGACCGACTTAACCGTCGTTTGCTGAAGCATGATTTCTGAAACCCAAACCACATAGGGATTGGGATGCGCCCCGCGTACGCGCCACGGAAGGTCGCGCCCGAATTCATCGTACCAGTCCAACAAAGCCGACGATAAAAGTAATGTATCAGCGTCATTTTTGTCAACGATATCAGCCGTTTTTAAATTCATAATATCAAAAAATACCTGTCAAAAAAACCGAAAAATTAAAGCGGGTCGTCAAAAAAACGATCAAATAATTTCGGGCAAATCAATTCTAATGTTTTCGGGTCGTCTTCGTCCCAATTCAATTCGATTTCCAAAATTTGAAAATCATCGTCAAAGGAATCCAACACATCATAGAAATCCTCTTTGCCGGTCACTTCTTCATAAGCGTCAAGAGCCGCGTAAAGAATCTCTTCGTTTTCGGGAAAATCATTGTCGTTCATCTCATTCAAAACGCCGAGCAAAGAATCGGGATTTAAAAGCGCGTTTTCATAAACGTTTTTGCCTTTTGAAATCAACCACGCGCGGAAATAATCAAAAGAATCGTCCGAACAGCCGCCGCAAACGATGTGAGCCGCCGCCCACAATTCCGGGTTGTAAGAATCCTCCAAATGCTTGTCCAGTTGGTAATCGAATCCGAGAATCTCCTCCACCGTCAAATCGGACAAGAGCGCCGTTAAATTGTCCAATTGATCTTGAGGGTCATCCGCCGCCGAGTTTTCAATAAGTTCCCAAAATTGATCCTCGCTCATGAGCTCTTTACGAGAGCCGTTGTCTTTGCCGCTAAAAGTCATTTTTTCCGCCTTTTTCAATTCTTTATTGAACGAATGTTTTGAACGAATGTTTTAAACGAATGTTTTAAACGAATGTTTTAAACGAATGTTTTAAACGAATGTTTTAAACGAAAGTTTTGAATTATTCGGCCGGTTGAATGGCCGCTTTGATTTCGGATTCGCTCTCTTCAAGCACTTTTAAGAAATCCGGATCGTCCCAAAGCGATTCGTAATCCAGATCTTCTTTGGCCCATTCGCGGGATTCGGCATTGTAATTGATAGATTTTCGAAGGAATTTCAAACTGTCCTCTTTTTTGCCGACGATTGCGAATATGCCGCCGAGACGGAACCAAGAATCCGGCAAATCGGGAATTAATTTTAAAACGTTGCTGAAGGCTTCTTTTGCATCCTCTTTTTGATCGATTTTAAGAAGGAGATGCCCTTTATCGTACCACGCTTCTTTGTTGTTCGGATCGATGGAAAGAACAGCGTCAAACGCTTTTACGGCTTCTTCGTACTTTTCCAATTGAACCAAAGCCAACGCTTTGTTGTAAGCGGCGCCAAAATAGTTTTTATCTTTTTCAAGAAGAGAATCATAAAGTACAATCGCTTTTTCGTATTCGTTTAATTGCAAATAAGCCGTCGCTTTGTTAAAAACGGCGTCCGTATTTTCACAATCCGCTTCAATGGCTTTGGAATAGCTGTCAACCGCATCATTGTAAAGTCCGAGTTCGGATTGAATAATCGCTTTGTTATAATACGCGTCGCTGTCGTTTGGATCCAATTGGATGGCCGTGTCGTAAGCGTCAATGGCTTCATAAAAACGGCTGAGCCCGTGAAGCGTTAATCCTTTATTGTACCAAGCGTTTCCGTTTTCCGGGTCTTTTTCAATAATGTCGTTGTAATATTCAAGCGCTTTTTCACGCTCGCTCAATTGGGAAAGCAAAATGCCGCGATCCGAGCCGGAGCCGGAATCTTCCGCGTCCTCCTTATCCACCGCATTCTCCGCATCCGCCGCATTCTCCGCATCCGCCGCAACTGCCCCAACCGCTGCCGCCCCCGTATCTTCCGCAAAATCCATGTCATCAAAATCCATGCTGTTGCAACCGATGCATTCGGGGCATGCGCCGCATCCTTTTTTTTCTTGTGAAAGATTTTCTGCGTTCGAATTATCTTGATCCGTCATTTTCTATTCCTCTGAAATTTTTAATTTTCTTCTAAAACAAAATTGATGTTTTTCAAAGTCAGATACCTTTTTAATCCTTTTCCCTGAATTTCCCTGATTTTTCATGACTTTTCATGACTTTTTAAAAAATGGAAATAAAAGTGACGATAGATTTAAAAATTCATCTTCTCTTTCTAATGAATTGGATTGCAGTATAATCGTATATTATATGATTAAAAGGATTAAAGAGTATGCGATTAAAAAAATGGTTAAAAAAATTAAAAGGAAAGAAAGTTTATGTTTATTGTGATGTCTTTGGGCGGTTCGATTTTAGCAGGCGATTTAGATCCGGTTCGTTTTAAAACGTACGCGGACGCGATTTTAAAAATATCTGAAAAACACAAACTTCTTCTTGTTGTCGGCGGCGGCGTTTTGGCAAGAAAATATATTGAAGCAGCGCGCGGAATCGATGCGGATGAGGTGACCTGCGATTTTATCGGAATAGATGTCACGCGCATCAACGCTCGGCTTTTAATCGCCGCGCTTAAAAAAGCGGCGTATCCGGAAGTTCCGACCGACTATAACGAGGCGGCTGTTGCCATGGAGTCCGGAAAAATTGTCGTCATGGGCGGCGTTCTTCCGGGACAAACGACGGACGCCGTTTCCGCCGCTCTCTCCGAATATTTAAGAGCCGACTTGTTTTTGATTCCGACATCCGTTGACGGCATTTACTCGGCCGACCCGAACACGGACAAAAACGCGGTCAAATACAAAACGCTTACCGGATACGAATTAAATAAATTTTCAAGCACCGCTTCTTTGAAAGCGGGCTCTAAATCCCCGATTGATCCGGTCGCCTGCAAAATGATTGAAAGAAGCGGCATTCGAACAATTGTTTTGGACGGCAGAAATCCGGAAAATTTAATTCAAATAATAGAAAATGAAGAAAAAGGACCCCAAGCCGAATGCAACGGAACGATTATTACAAAATAAAATGGCAAAATAACTCATAAAAACAACAAATAAATGGCAAAAAATAACAAATAATTAAAAAAAACAAAAAACAAAAAAAACAAAAAAATAAGAAGTAAAAACAAAAAAAATAAGTTCTTGTCAAAAAAATAAAGGAATGACAGCCTTTTTTATCTCAAATCATCTTATACTTTTTATTTTTTTGTTTTATTTTGTTCACTCTTTTTATTTCGTTTACTTTTTATTTTGTTCACTCTTTTTATTTCGTTTATTTTTTATTTTGTTCACTCTTTTTATTTCTTTATTTTTTTATTCCGGATTTAAAATTGTGTAAAAGCGATTGAAGCGTAACCGACCACTTCGGCTTCTCTGGCTTCCCTTTCTTCGTTGCTTGTTCGGTATTCCAATAATTTCGGTTCGGCGTTGAGCGCGTTTGAAATCATCATTAAAACCGCAATCGGCCCGTAACCGCATACGCTTGAATTAAAACTTGAAAGGAAATTATAGAATTCATTCACGTCGCCCGCTTCAATTTTTTTGATGATGACCGCGTCTTCTTCTTTTGCGGAATCTTCCGAAACGTAGTGTGAAAAATCGCTGGATGCGATGACCGCGATGGATTTTTCATTCATGAGCGGAATTAAAATATCGGCGATTTCTTGGGCCGCTTCTCGGCTTTGATCGCCCATGGCAATCGGAAATATTTGAAACGGCGTTTCTTTCATTTTATATTGTAAAAACGGGAGGAGAACTTCAAGGGAATGTTCTCGAATGTGAGCGTCTTCGTTTCGGACGACGCGGCTGTCCTTAAAATATTTTGCCAATTCTTTGTCGGCTTCAATTTTCCCGAGAGGCGTTTTCCAGGTGTTTGCCGAGTAAGAAAGGGGTTTTCCAAGGCCGGTATGATTCGGTCCGAGAAGGACGTAGGTTTGGGCTTTTTTTAACGCGTTGATTGAAATCGCGGCGGTTTTTCCCGAAAAGATATATCCGGCGTGCGGGCTGACGACGCCGAATGTTTTTTCGGATTCGGCGGATTTGTCTTTTGCCGCCGAAAACAAGCGCTCCAATTGTTTTTTTAAACCGGATTCGGTCGGTTCATAAAATAATCCGGAAACGACGGGTTCTCTCATATGATTTCCTCTTTTATTTTTTTAATTTTAAAATTTAAGATTTATGTATTCACGGGAATAGGAAATATAAATGCCCTATTATATATCATGTTCGTTTTTGAAAAAATAACATTATTCGTTTAATACCTTTTTATTTTTTCATTCCGTCTTTTCTCTTAAATTAAAACCGACCCCGTATTCGGCAACGATATCTTTATCGTTAACAATCGGTATATTTCTTTTCTCAAGAATTTCCGCAATTCTTCTTCGATCCGGCCCGCGCATTGATTTTTTATCAAAGAAAGCGATTTCGGCGTTCGATTTTTCAAACGCTTTTAAAATAACCTCTTCCGTTATCGTCTCAAGGGTATGTTTTGGAAACATGTGCCCGTAAGCGATGTTTGTTTTAAATATGCCGGCGGTTTGACGCTCCGCATAATGCCCGCCGCCAAAAGCAACGGCGATAATATTCTTTTCCAATAAAGCGGACTCCTTTTCCTTTATTTCTTCCATCTCGTCCGTTTCATCCGGATTTTCCACCTCTTCAATATCGGCTAATGAAAGAACCGCTTTTGCCGCAATCATTCCAGGATTTTTATCCGTCCATTCCTTTTCGGTGCTTCCGATTTCAATAAACAAAGACGGTGTGTCAAGTTCCGTCGGACCGTGATGCGTGACTTCATAAGTCACGTCGTAATTCAAATTCGTTTCTTCGTTGAGGCGATTCATGACAAGCAAAAGCTTTTTCATTTCGATCGGCGCGGGTTTTGAAAGAGAAAATGGTTTTCCGCCAAAATCCGCGTTTTCATAATTGCCTGTCGGGTGAGCGGTTAATGCTTTGGTTTCGCTTTGGCTTTTGTGTTTGGACAAAAAAACAATCAAGTCGCCGATGTATCCCAAATATTCCAAACGCTTGTCCAAACCGTCTTGGAAAATGGTTCTCCCGTCGATACAGATCAATTGGAAAAGCGTTTTTTCTTTTTCAAGCTCATAAATATCGGTCAACCGATTTGAAAAGCGTTTTTCTTCCGTAAATTTTTCGGGAATGAAAATCGGATATTTTTCCAGCGCTTCGTTCATTTTTTCAACGGACGGGATTTCCTTTTTGACCCAAGATTCGGTTTCCAGCAAACGATCTTTCATATTCACGCTTGCCGAATCCGGTAAACTGCAAATGAGGATAATTATTTTTTTCATTTTAAATCTGAATCTCCTTTTAGATAATAACAAATAAATCATTATTTCTAATATAAAAAATTAAACAAAAAAATAAAAGAAAAAGTAAAAGAAAAAATAAAAAAGAAATATAAAAGAAATATAAAAGAGAAAACAAAAAAGGAGGAATATAAAAAGAAGAAATTAATAATTTTGAAGCCGTTGTGTGATTCGGGTCACCAATTCCTCGACGGTTTGGTTGTCGCCCGAAACGGTCAAATCCGCGTATTTTTGATATAACGGGAGCCGTTCGGCGTAGAGATTTTCCAAACTTTGCCCGTCTTTTAACGCAATCCCGCGCGTTGAAATATTTTTTATGCGGCGCATGATTTCCGGGAAGGAAACGTTTAAGAAAATGACGGTTCCGATTTGTTTGAGGCGGCGCATTGTTTTTTCGCCATAAATAACGCTGCCGCCGGTGGAAATCACGGTGTTTGAAACGTTTAATTCCGAAAGGATTTGTTCTTCGATATCGACAAAACCAAAAAAGCCTTTTGAGTCAACCAGATTTTGAAGAAGCATGCCGGTTTGTTCTTGAAGCAAAAGGTCGGTGTCTAAAAACGAAAAACCTAAAGATTTGGCAAGCAAAACGCCCGTCGTGCTTTTTCCGGAGCCCGGCATGCCGATTAAAACAATATTTTTTGGATATGATTTTTCAAAACGTGTCATAATATTTCAACATCGGAGAAAAGACCGTAAAAGATAATAAAGATTTTCCGGCAAAAACTATTTAGAATATATAGAATATAGAAAATAAGTATATATTCCATCTGAAACTTCTCACCTCATTTTAAAACGTAAAGATGTGAGGATTGAGGAAAAAAATGGATATTATTCTCGGTGTAGCTTTGATATTAGCCGGATTTTATATGGCCTGGAATATCGGCGCCAATGATCTTGCAAACGCGATGGGAACCTCTGTCGGTTCAAAAGCGTTGACCATGAAACAAGTGATTATATTGGCCGCTATATTCGAATTCGCCGGCGCGGTTTTATTCGGCGCGAATGTCACAAAAACGGTCGGGAAAGGAATCGTTTCATTGGACCCGATTGCGACGATTGATCCGACCATTATCGCAGTCGGTATGCTCGGCGTCATTTTGGCGGCAGGCTCATGGATTACGGTGGCAACGCTTTACAGAATCCCGGTTTCAACAACGCATTCGTTGATCGGTTCTGTTTTAGGATTCGGATTGGTTTGTGTATTATACGGTTTTATTTCATTTTCTGATATTCAATGGTTTTCTTTGTTGAATATTGTTGCCAGCTGGTTGTTGTCACCTCTTTTGGGCGGAATTATTGCTTATGTCATTTTCTTTATTATTCGAAAAAAGTTTCTGACGGAAGCAAAAAATGTTCCGGATATAGAGAAAAAATTCGTTGTTGTTCAAGTGATAACAGCTTGTTTTATTGCGTTTGCGCACGGTTCAAATGATGTGTCAAATGCGATTGGCCCGCTTTATGCGGTTTTTGATATTTATGGCTGGTCGGGAATATCCGGACTCGGTTTAACGAATACATTATTACTCCTCGGCGGTGTCGGAATTGTTATCGGTTTAGCGACATGGGGTTATAAAGTCATTGACACTGTCGGCCACCAAATCACGGAATTAACGCCAACAAGAGGTTTTGCCGCGGAATTTTCAACCGCGGCAATCGTTTTGTCGAACAGTTTTATCGGACTTCCTGTTTCAACAACGCACACGCTTGTCGGCGCG
This sequence comes from Methanimicrococcus sp., assembly GCA_034006575.1. Lineage (GTDB taxonomy): Archaea > Halobacteriota > Methanosarcinia > Methanosarcinales > Methanosarcinaceae > Methanimicrococcus. The sequence goes on along the minus strand of JAVESN010000047.1, from coordinate 2,302 downwards.
GTCATCGGTGTCGGACTTGCCGGCGGATTGTCCAGCATCAATTTAAAAGTCATTCGAAACATTGTCACATCTTGGGTCATTACAGTTCCGGCAGCAGCGATTGTTTCAGGAATATTCTTCTTCGTTTTATCCAAAATATTCCTCGGATAAAATGATATAGAAGAGAAAGCTTTAAGAAAAGAAATATTGAAAAACATTAAATAATTAAATCAGAATTATTTAATAATGATTCAATATTTTTGGAATCATATTTTTAAAAAATTTGGTGATGAATCATGCCTACCCGATATATGAGGTCCATATTGACAATATTTATGGATTCCCCGATGGATGCCCTTGAAAAACATTCAAAAAAAGTAATTGAGGCTGTTGGTTGCTTAGAAGAAATGTTGGATGTTTATTTGGAAGGCGATTTTGAAAAAACGAAATTGCTTTGTAAAAAGATAGATGATTTGGAATATGAAGCCGATAAGATGAAACAGCAATTTCAGGCGGTTTTGCCGAATTCCGTCGTGATTAAATTGGACACGAATGATTTAATGTCTTTTTTAAAATCACAGGACAACATTGCCAATTTAGCCCAAAATGCCGCCCATTGGATGACGGTTCGAGACAGCAAACTTCCGGAAGAAATTAATGACAAATTGCGCGAGCTTATGCAAATGACATTAAAATGCATTCACGGATATGAAAAAGTCATGGAAACCATGGAAAATTTGGAAGCGACCTCATACAGCAAAAAAGAAATCCAAAAAACCATCGACATGATTCCGGAAATTGAGAAAAACGAATATGAAGTGGACATTTATGAAATCGATGTTTTAAACACCATATTCGACTATGAAAACGAAATCGGCGGCCCGTGCGTTTATCACACCTCCCGGTTGGTGGACAACATCGGAGACATCGCCGATAAAACAGCCGGAACAAGCGATATTTTAAGAAAAATATTGATTAAAAAGATTTAAGTTATTTGCGGAAAACTCAAATCACTTTTTAATATATTTTTTATTTTTTCGCCTTTTTATTTTTCATTTTTTTGAAAAGCGCAGATTGTTTTTGTTGCTTGGCGGCGGCATTTTTATATACGCAACCGATTTTTGTTTACGTTTTTTTACGGCGCCGTTTGATTTTTATTCGCGACTCAGAAGCGTTTTTCGTTCGGTTTTTATTTGCGGCTTAGCAAATCAGTTTTGGCCGGCGTTTGCATCTTAGCCGGTGTTTGCGGCTTAGCAACGTTTGCTGTTTGACCGTCGTTTGCAGCTTGGCCGACTTTTGTCATTTGGTTTATGTTTTCGTTTTTATTTATCCCGGCCTGAATATTTTTTCGGGACGGAAAAATATTGTCAGAATTAAGGGAGACGTTTTCCGCCTGTTTTTTTGATTGCGATTATTATAAAAGAGAAAAAGGGGGAAAAAGTGAGAATTTATTAAAAAAAATGAAATTTATGCCGAAGCAAGCAGGGACTGATATTTTTTCTTTTGCGTTTCAGACCGAATTTGATTTTTATCAATGCTGATATAAAGCGCGTGATTCAAAACGAAAAGCAAAGAAAGGACAAATGCGAGCGTCAACGAAGAGAAACAACCGGCAATCAAACAAAGAATGGACGACAGGAATAATATAAAGGTAGAGCCCGTCGAAGAAGCGAATTTCAAATTTAATAAGCTCCCGCTGCATGCAACGGATTTTTGAACGTCGGCGGATATTTTGATATGGTACGCCAATAAAACGATGCCGACAAATGGCGTGAGATATAAAAAGGCTGAAGGAATTACGCCGAAATACCACATAAAAATTAAAACGGAAACGATATAAATTCCCAAAAACGCGTTGATGACTTCAAGCGCGGTGAATTTAGCCAATAAAGTTTCTTGAAAAAGAACTTTCATAATCATTTCAATCACATCAAAAAAAATATAAATATGACAATAATAACCCAATAATAACAAATATAAAATATTTTAAACCCGATTACAGTAAATATTTTAAAACATAAAATATCCGCAGATAACTAAAGACAAACTCATATAAAAAAACTATTTCAATAAATTATCAAAAAATAAAAATAAAAACAAAAAAACGCATAAAATGAAAAAATGAATGGAGAAATAAAAAAATAAAAATGAAAACAAAAGAATAGATATAACCAAAAAACGAAGAGGAAGAAATGGAATAAAATAAGATTAAAAAACGAAAAGAGAAAAATAAAATAAAATAAGATTAAAAAACGAAAAGAGGAAAATGAAATAAAATAGAATTAAAAAACGAAAAAGAAAAACAAAATAAAATAGAATTAAA
>JAVESN010000085.1:0-7683 GCA_034006575.1 Methanimicrococcus sp. | reverse complement strand
AATAAAATAAGATTAAAAAACGAAAAGAGAAAAATAAAATAAAATAAGATTAAAAAACGAAAAGAGGAAAATGAAATAAAATAGAATTAAAAAACGAAAAAGAAAAACAAAATAAAATAGAATTAAAAAATGAAAAATCAATCCGCGGATAAGAAAAGAAAATGAAATAAAAAATGAGAAAAGAATTAATTTTCGAGAACGATCTCGATATTAATGTCTTTTGGAACTTGAATTCTCATCAATTGGCGAAGCGCGCGTTCATCGGCGGCAAGGTCGATGAGTCTTTTGTGGACGCGCATTTCCCAGTGGTCCCATGTTGCTGTTCCGTCACCGCTCGGGCTTTTTCTTGCCGGCACGACTAATTTTTTAGTCGGAAGCGGAACCGGACCGGAAATGCTGACGCCGGTTCTTTCGGCGATGGCTTTGACCTGATTGCAAACGCTGTCAAGGTCTCCGGGATTGATTCCTGATAATCTGATTCTTGCTTTTTGCATTGTTTGACCCCTAAAAAAGGAAAATTAGGAAGAAAGAATTACTCTTTCTTCTTAACGCTGAGACAAACACCTGCTGCAATGGTCATACCCATGTCACGGACAGCAAATCTGCCGAGTTGCGGGATTTCTTTTGCGGGTTCAAGGACCATCGGTTTGGTCGGTTTGAATGTAACGATTGCTGCGTCACCTGCTTTGATGAAAGCGGGGTTTTCTTCTTTGGGCTGGCCTGTTTTCGGGTCGAGTTTTTTGTCGATGGACATGAACATACAAGCGACCTGAGAGGTGTGGCTGTGGAAAACCGGGGTGTAGCCGACCGTGATTGCGGACGGGTGTTGAAGAACAACGATTTGACCGGTGAATTCATCGGCAACGGTCGGTTGTTTGTCGCCTTTCGGACCGCAAACGTCTCCTCTTCTGACATCGTTCTTGCCGATACCGCGAACGGACCAGCCGATGTTGTCACCGGGGACGGCTTGGGGAATTTCTTCGTGGTGCATTTCAATGGATTTCACTTCACCGGAAGAGCCCGACGGCATGAAAACGACCTGGTCGCCTTTTTTCATGATGCCTGTTTCGACACGGCCGACCGGAACGGTACCGATACCGGAAATGGTGTACGCGTCTTCGACGGGGATTCTTAACGGAAGCGCGGTGGGTTTCTCAGGTTCTTTTAAGTTGTTAAGCGCCTGGAAAACGGAAGGACCTTTGTACCACGGCGTGTTGGCGCTGTTTTCTTTAAAGTTGTCGCCTTCAAAAGCGGAGGTCGGGATAAACGGAATCTCGTCCGGCTTGAATCCGATCATTTTTAAGATAGAGGAAACCTGTTCGATAACTTCTTTGTATCGGGCTTCGTCGTATTTGATGGCGTCCATTTTGTTAACGGCAACGATCAATTGGTTGATACCGAGTGTTTTGGAAAGGAAAATGTGTTCCTTTGTTTGAGCCATAACACCGTCAGGCGCGGCAACGACAAGGATTGCGGCGTCGGCTTGAGAAGCGCCGGTAATCATGTTTTTAACGAAGTCTCTGTGGCCCGGGCAGTCGACGACTGTGAAATAGTATTTCTCGGTGTCGAATCTTTTGTGGCCGATATCGATGGTGATACCTCTTTCTCTTTCTTCTTTCAAAGAGTCCATAACCCACGCGAAAGCGAAAGATTCTTTGCCTTTCAATTTTGCTTCTTCTTTATACTTTTCGATCAAGTGAGGAGCGACCGCTCCGGATTCGAACATTAATCTTCCGACGAACGTAGACTTTCCGTGGTCGATGTGACCGATAACGGCTAAGTTCAAGTGTGGTTTTTCTGTTGCCATATATATTTCTCCTGAATTTATTTTTGATACAGATAATATTAAATCATCAAAGATGACCTCAAGAATCGTTGCCACCGAATAGTAATTACAGATAAACGGTTCATGAAAAACATAAAAGATTTTCGAATACAGAATAACATTTCAATATTAAACCGTTTCGCCGATTTAACGATAGACATTGCGAAGTAGTCTCTAATAAACACGCATATATATAAAAGCATATGGTTGCAGACGAATCTGACGCCCCGATGAGAATATAAACACCCGTTTATTAAAATAGAAATATCATTCTGATTTCTTTTATTTTACATTTTACAAATTGATTGATTGATTGATGAATTATCCGCCTTTATTTTTGATTAAGTGGAATTCCTTTTGAAATTTTATTTCATACTTTAATTTCATATTAAATTATGACGTAAATTTCAACAACGGAATTCGTTTGTAAATATTTATTTTCAAATTAAGAATTCGCGTTGAAATGAAATAATAATAAGATAATATTAAATTTCAACAGCGGAATTCGTTTTCAAATATTTATTTTCAAATCGGGAATTCATTTTCAAATATTTATTTTCAAATCGGGAATTCGCGTTGAAATAAGAATATATGATAATATCGGATTTCAACAGCGGAATTCTTTTTTGAAAAACTTTTTTGAAAAAAACCCTTACATATCCAAATAATCGGACGCTTTGGGAAGGTCTTTCTTTAAGCCTTTTCTTTCACGAATCTTTGCGACGACTTCGGGCGCGAGGTTATTCGGAACGGTTTCAAATCCGCTGAACTCCGTGCTCCACATCGCGCGTCCTTCCGTTGCGGAACGAATGTCGCCGGCAAAACCGAACAATTCCGAAACGGGTGCGCGAGATTCGATGATGGACAAATCGCCTTCGCTTTGCATATCGATAATGCTTCCGCGTCTTCCCTGAATTTCTTTGGTCGCGCCGCCCATGTTGTTTTGCGGAACCTGGATGAAAACCTTCTGATACGGTTCAAGCAAACTGTCTTCTGCCATGAGCATGGCCGCTTGAATGGCCTGGCGAGATGCCGGAATAATTTGCGCGGGACCTCGGTGGATGGCGTCTTCGTGAAGCTTGGCGTCGCGAAGAACGACTTTGACATTGGAAACGGGCTCTCTTGCAAGCGGACCTGCTTTCATGACCTCTTCAAATCCGTCCAAAACCAATTCCATGGTTTCATTGAGATACTGAATTCCTTTGGTCATATCCAAGTAAATGTTCGTTCCGTAAATGGCCGCGATACTTTTCGCTTCTTCTTTATCCATACCGGCCGCCATTAACTTTTCACGTCTTTCGAGTTCTTCCATTCTCATGGAAATTTCTCCGGCGCGAATCAAATCAACGACACCGCTTTCAAGAGGCTCGACATCGATATAGAAACGGTTGTGTCTGTTGGGGGATTTTCCTTCAACATTTTCAACTTTCTTTTTGATGGTTTCTCTGTAAACGACAATCGGCGGGTTTGTAATGATTTCAACCCCTTTGTCGCGCTCAATTCTGTGCGCAATGACTTCTAAGTGCAATTCGCCCATGCCGGCCATCAAGTGCTCCCCGGTCTCTTCGTTTAAAGTGATAACGAGCGTCGGATCTTCCTTGGAAACCTGCCTGAGAACTTCAACCAATTTCGGAAGATCTTTGGTGTGTTTGGCTTCAACGGAAACGGTAATCACAGGCTCGCTGACGTGCCGGATGCTTTCAAACGGCGTCATACCGTCAAGAGTCGTAATCGTTGATCCGACAATCGCTTCTTTTAAACCGGTAATCGCCGCAATATTTCCGGCGGGAATTTGATCGACATCGAGTCTTTCGGGACCCATGAAAATACCGACTTGCTGAATTCTGCTCTTCTTAGCGGAGCCGGAGGTGTAAACTTCCATGCCGCGTGTTAACGTTCCGCTGAAAAGTCTTCCCGTCGCCACTTCGCCGGCATGCGGGTCCATTGAAATGTCGGTCACCATGAAGGCCAAATCTCCCTTCGGGTCGGCGGCGTTCATGGATTTTCCGATCGGAGACTCTTTGTCGCCGTGCCAAATAGCTTTCACTCTTTCGCTTTGCGCTTTAATCGGGTTTGGCAAGTGGCCGATAACCATATCGTTTAAAGTTTCATGAAGCGGGCATTTTTGTGCCAATGTTTTCATATCGCCTGCGATACAATAATCATAAACGTCTTTGAAAGAAATGCCTGTTTTTTGCATCATCGGAACGCTGATAGCCCAGTTGTAAAGCGCAGAACCGAAAGCCACGGTTCCGTTCGCCGCGTCAACGCGCCAGCCTTCTTTGTATCTCTCGGGATTCATGTTTTTAATGAGCTTGTTGACGTGGTCAATCAATTTGCCGAGGCGCACCTGCATTTCTTGCGGGTCGACTTGAAGTTCATTGATTAAACGGTCCACTTTGTTAATGAACAAAACCGGGCGAACATATTCTCTAAGAGCCTGTCTGAGAACGGTTTCTGTTTGAGGCATTGTTCCTTCAACTGAATCGACGACAACGACGGCGCCGTCAACGGCACGCATCGCGCGTGTCACGTCACCGCCAAAGTCGACGTGACCCGGGGTGTCAATGAGGTTGATGAGGTATTCTTTACCGTTAAAGGAGTGAACCATAGAAACGTTAGACGCATCAATCGTAATACCGCGCGCTTGTTCTTCTTCATCGGAATCCATAAATCTCTGCTTACCGGCAAGTTCGGCGGAAATCATTCCGGCGCCGCTGAGCAAGTTGTCAGAAAGCGTTGTTTTGCCGTGGTCAATGTGCGCGACAATACCGATATTTCGAATCATTTCGGGATTGCCCATAATCGTAGTCACACGCTCAACCATCTGTTTTCTTTTTCCCATAATCTCGACCTGTTAATAATAATTGAAATGAAATTCGGCTTTTTACATAACCCCAAAAAGCCTAAAAAAGGGAAACCGCACAATTAACGGGCTGCTTTTGCAACACGTTCTTTTGCGTCTTTTCTGCCGACGGAGAATGCTTTTGAATCCGCGTTGGATGCGGCAATTAATTCTGTCGCAAGACAATCGGCAATGGAGCGCTTGGATTTAAAAGCGGCTTGGCGTGTGCCGACGCTGATATAGCGAAGCGCCGTATCGACACGTCTTTGCGGGGCCGTGTCAACGGCTTTGGGGACGGAAATGCCGCCGTATTTCAAACGAACGACTTCTTCTCGGGGACCCGCATTCGCAATCGCGTCGACCAAAACCTGAACCGGATTTTTGCCTGTTCTTTTGTGAATATTGTCAAATGCTTCATCCACCGCTCTCATCGTCACTTGCTTTTTTCCGGTGTTGTGTCCGGATCTCATCAAGTTGTTTACGAGACGTTCGACGATTGAGATGTCGGATTTATTGAATTGCTGTCGGGCGTGCTTGCCGCTGGAGTGGGGCACGGTCACGGCTTTTAAGCTCACATACTTTTTAATTCCGGGATCGGTCACATCGACTTCGGAAAGATCCCATTTGCCAAACATTTTTGCGTCCATTGAGCTCATCTCCTCGGTTTTTCCATTCTTCCGATAACCATTTGGTTGAGCGGAACGTTGTTTACGGCAATCACTTTGAAACGAACGCCGGGAATATCTCCCATCGCACCGCCCATGCGGCCGCCGATTCTTTCAACCGTCACTTCGTCGTGTTCGTCGATGAAGTTAATGGCGCCGTCTCCCGGACAGAATGCGGACACTTGTCTTCCGTTTTTGATCAGTTGAATTCTGACACATTTACGGATGGCGGAGTTAGGCTGTTTGGCTTCGACACCGATTTTTTCAAGAACAATACCGCGACCCTGGGGAGATCCTCCCAACGGATCGGCTTTTACGTTTAAACCAAGCATACGTCTGTTGTATTCGTGGTCTTTCCATCTGGCCTTCAATCTTTGTTTCTTTAAGATTTGGCCTGCATAGTTTCCATTTGTCATAATTTCGTCTCCGATTATTTAATGAGTGATAAATCTGATTTTTGAGGATTATTTGAGAATCACGTCGTCGATGTTGTAATGCCGTTGCATCAACAGTTTGACTTTTGCGATGTTTTTGCCGTTCTTTCCGATGGCGAGTCCTTTGTCTTTTGCGGCGACTTCCACTTCGGCCGTTTTTTTATCGTTTTCTTCTTTGAAAACAACGTTTTTAACGGCGATGACGGAGCCGAATATATTTTTGATAAAGGTTGCCGGATCGTCTGAAAACTCCACGAGTTCAATCGGCCGATCAATGGCTTTTTTGGCGCGATTTATATTCTCGCCGCCTTTTCCGATGGCAAGGCCCATTTCGCCTTGGCGGATCACATTGATGATTCGGTCACTTTCCACAATACAATCCAAAACTTTCGCGTTTGTGATGTCTTCAAAACGCGCGATGTACTGCATTTCTTCAAAAGTGATTTTAATGCCGCTCATGGAACAATCCTCATTTTTGATTCATTCAACTCAGGCGTCGGCCAGTGACAAAATGTCAGATTCGCCGGCATCCACGATGGCCATTGCGGCAATAATAAAGGGTTTACCGCAGACCGGGCCGAGTTCTCTTCCGGTTCCGTCATAAACATAAACGGGAACCTTGGACGATTCAATTTGCTTTCTTGTTTCTTCCGGGCAATTTTTAGCCAAGATGATGATTTGCGCATCACCGGAAGCGGAAAGCTCAATCGCTTTTTTTGAGCCGATGACGACTTTTCCGGTCTTCACGGCTTTGATTAATGCTTTATCGATATTGATATCCATTTTCTGTACCTCAAATTTGAGTGGCTTTACCAAATTGCGAATAAAACGACGTCTGAAACAACAAGCAGAGCCCGAAGCAAATAACAGACTGCCGTCTTTATAAAAAAGTCACTGACAAGGTCATAGACTTTGCAAACTGAAAAGTTTGCCTCTCCCCGATTTTGCCAATCACGCGAGGATGCAAAAATTTAGAAAATATCAGCACCTCGCGCCTTTTGAACGATTCTTCAAAAGACGGCGCAAAACCGGTTCACAATCTATAAAGAATACCGCAAAAACACCGTTTTTGTATATAAATGTTTTTGAAAAGAACAGAAAAGAGAATCAAGTCAAAATCAGAAAAGAAGTGATTCGACTTTTAAATAAAACGAGAAGGTATAAAAAAGAGAGAGAAAACAAGAAAAACTGTTAGAATAACAAAAAATGAATAAAAGATGGAGAAGTATCCATCTGATATTTGATGAAATATAAAATTAATTTTTAAATTCCGTATAGCCGCATTTTCCGCAGGCATTTCTGTTTTTGTGTTCGGACAAAAAAACGCCGGGACCGCATTTGGGACAGAATTTGTTGACGCGTGTTACTTTGTCGCCTTCGACTTTATAATAATCTTTCACTGCCATGTCATTCACTCCGCTGCTTCTTCCGTATTTTCTGCGTCTGCTTCTTCCGCATTTTCTGCGTCTGCCTCTTCTTCGGCCGGCTCGGGCTCTTCGGGCATAACGTTTCTTTCAAGAACGTATTTGGGTTCGATTTGTTTCATACGGTCGGCGGACTCGTAGACTTTTGCGTATCCTTTTACAAGCGGGTGCCCGTATTCGGATTCCATTTTCAAAACCAAAACCAAGTTCACGTCTTTGTTTAAAAGAGCGGCAAGTTTTTTTCTGACATCTGCGCGTGACGGAGTCGGACCTTCATATTCGACGATGAAATCGAGTTCTCTCCGATTTACTAATTTATTATCTAAGTCTTTAACAATTTTAATTTCCATAATTTAACCTCCGAAAACCGAAATATTACGGTTGATCGGAAAATACGGCTCAAACATGTCATTATGAGTTATAACCTTTTTGTAAGAAAAGGAATTCAAATATTGAATTCAAATATTGAATTCAAATGTTGAATAAAAAT
>JAVESN010000005.1:0-32513 GCA_034006575.1 Methanimicrococcus sp. | reverse complement strand
AAAATAATCAAAACAGGATAACCAAAATAAAATAATCAAAACAAAATAATCAAAAACAAAGCCATTAAAAAAGAATCGGAAACCGAATAAAAAGAAGGATTTGAAGAAGATTTAATAAAATATTTCACTTAAAAAGTCATTTAATTCAAGCAAAGCACTTTGGGGGGTTTGGGGAATGGGGCGGGTTGTTTTATTCATAATTTTAATGTTTTCTTTTGTAAAAATTTCTTTGAGCATTTCAGACATTTCTTCTTTTTTCTCGTTTGTGACTTTCACGCAAACCAAGCCTTCGTCGGGCTGCCCGTAAAGAACGAGGGAGCCGACGTCGCAAAGAGCGATGACGGGGATGGTCGCCAAGTCTTCTTCGCCGTCAACGCAAATGCAGATGTGTTTGTCCGTAGAATTAAGCGCGTTTTTAATCGACAGAACCATTTCGCTTGAAAGCATTCCGGCGGGATTTTTAACGTAAAGCGTAATATAATCCGTACGAGCCGTCACATCGGAAATGGTTTTTGAGACAAGCGTTCGCTTCGTGTATTGATCAATCAAACACAAACGCGGCATAACGCCCGCTTTGAAAAGATTGTAAGTGGTCACGTCGCCGACAGCAATGACAAAAGATTCGTCCAGTTGATTTTTAATTTGATCGACAACGGAAGGATGGTCGCCCGGAAAAAGACGACCGTACGGTAATTTTAACCGCGGTCGAAGTTCGACGGGCAAATCAAAAAAAAGATCCAAATCAGCGCACCTTCAATGCATATTTGTCGGCCAAATCAATATCCATTCGTTTAGCGATTTCGGATTTGAGAGGATCGATAACGACAACGAGACCGAACCATTCGTCCGCCAAATCCGTGGACTCGCAAATCTCGCATCTGTCGGAATTCGCAATCAGCCTCATGCATTTTCTGCAAACTTTTTCTGCCATAATAAATCACTTGAAATTTAAAAAATAAATCACGGTATTTAAAAAATAATTATGAATTGTGTCCATGATCGGCGCCGGCGGCATCTTTCTTTTTGCCTCCCTTGCCGTTGCTTCTTTCACGCGCGTCTTCAATCCACTGCATTCTGCCAAGAGCGGTCTGACGCATGGTCATACCGATTTTACTTTCGCGCGGATCGCGCTCGTTGATGCTGACCGCAACGATTCTGGCGCGGACGTGATCGCCTTCGCCGAGCGCCTTTTTACCGGTTTTAGAAACAAGCCGGCCGTTTTTTGCGTCATACGACATAAACTCATCCGTAATCTGGCTGACGTGCAAAAGACCGTCCATCGGACCAATGCCGACAAAAACACCGAAGCTGACGGTTTCTAAAACTTCCCCTTCAATAATTTCTTGATTCTCGGGCAAAAAGAGAATCGCTTTAAAAGTCACATCATAATAAACGGCCCCGTCGCCGTAAAGAATATGTCCTTCGCCGATGTCTTCAATATCACAAACCGCAACCAAACAACCGATTTTTTTGTCAACCTTTCCTTCCAATTTCACTTTTAAAGCTTTTTGGACATTCTCCGTCACATCTTCGCCAAGAAGCGTCGGATCAATGCGGACCGTGTCAACAAGGGTCATTAATTTGTACATAAATTTGAATCTCCGAAATTTTGACAAGCAAACGAAATGAAATCGCCTGTCGAATAATGATTAATCACGTGAATAAGTATGTTATGAATTATAAATGTAGATGAGCATAAATAATGAAATGATATAAAAGCGTTTTTAAATGATAAGCTTTCCTCAACCCCTCAGCCGACAAAATCCAGCCGATTCATTTGCCGCATGGAAACGACCGGCACCCCGTTCTTTATTAATTTTTGCCGCAGTCCGGCGTCGTTTGTTAAAACGCTGACGGAATATTGAACGGCGGCTTGGGCAATCACGTCGTCCGCGTATTTTTGAGAACCGCCGCAAGCCGGCATGTCCAACAAGTCGCATTGTTTTGAGAGTGAAAGAGCCACGCGCGCCGCCGACCGATTATTTCCGGAAGCTGTTTTTGAAACTTTTTCGAGCTCAAAAAGAACCGCCTGAATCGTTAGGAATTTTGAAAACCCCAAACGCCGAAGTTCCGAAAAGATGTCAATTCCGAATTGAACGGGAATCATAAATCCGTTCGTATCGATTAAAACGGCGGAATGGGAATCAAAAGATTCCGGCTACCCGCCTTCGGTTTTGAATGATTCCGGCTGCCCGCCTTCAGTCTTCGATGATTCCGACACCGATTAAACGCCACCTGGAGTCTATGCGCCTGCTGATGGCAACGCTCGCGCCGGTTTCAACGCAAATGGGACGCTTTAATTTGACTTCCGCCAAATCTTTTCGAGCGCTGGTAACAACGCCGACGGTGGTTGCCGTTCCGATATTAAGCATTAAAGGCTCGCTTGTTTTGATTTCATTGATTTCGGATTCCGTCGTGACGCCGACGACGCGCTTTAAAAGATCCAGCTTCATTAAAAATCCGTCTCTTGTCGGCGGCAACGTTCCCGGAAAACCGACGACTTGGCCGGTCAAAGAATCCCCTTTGGTCAAAGACGGGTCCAATTGAGTTCCGAGCGCCAACAAACCGCCGGGCGCCGCTTTTTTAACTTTGGATTTGCCGGCGTGAATCTCCGTGATTTTTGTAAAAATCGGTTCCCAGCGCGTTACGCCGTCGGACGTGATTTTTAATCCGGGGCGAATTTCAACGTCGTCGCCTTCTTTAATCGTCCCTCTCGTCAATGTGCCGCCGATGATTCCGCCTTTGATTTCGTCATACGTATAGCCGGGATGGTTGATGTCAAAAGAACGCGCAATCAACATTTGGGCGTCCATGTCCAATTTGTGCTCGGGAACGGGAATGCGCTCGTTTAATGTTTGAATCAAAGCGTCCACGTTAATATTCTTTTGAGCGGAAACCGGAATAATCGGCGCGTTTTCGGCGACCGTTCCTTTCACGAAGTCTTTAATTTCTTGATAATGCTCCAAAACGCGTTCTTTGGGGACCAAGTCAATTTTATTTTGAACGATGACGACATTTTGAATCCCGATGATGTTTAACGCCATCAGGTGCTCTTTTGTTTGAGGCTGGGGGCAGGTTTCGTTTGCTGCAATCACCAGCATCGCGCCGTCCATGATGGCCGCTCCGGAAAGCATGGTCGCCATCAGCGTTTCGTGACCGGGCGCGTCAACGAAAGAAACCGTTTTGATTTCATCGGTTTTAGAGCCGCAGTGCGCGCATTTTTTTTCGACCGTAAAGCATTGCGGCTCGGGGCACTCCGGACATTTTCTAAAAACGGTATCGGCATATCCGAGACGGATAGAAATGCCTCTTTTAAGTTCTTCGCTGTGCGTATCCGTCCAAACGCCCGACAAAGCGCGGACAAGCGTTGTTTTTCCATGATCGACGTGCCCGACCATACCGATATTTAAACTGGGTTGTGCCACTCTGATTCCTCCGACATTCAATTTCGATAATCCTTTTTGAAATGAATGATCATTTTGAATAATTTATAAGATATAAAAACATAAAAACAATATTTTGTTTTTTGAACGTGAATTTTTCCCAAAAAAAAGGGCGTCAAACATGAATAAAAATTATGCTTATTCGCTTTTGAAATATAATTTTTTAGAATAAGCGCGTTTCGAATTTTGGTATATCTGTGCAGTTAAGATATATAATAATTATTAAAGGTTTATGGTTTGGTTTCCGAAATAAGGACTCTTCTTGAAATCATATTTTTAAAAAATAATTATTGGCAACAATAAAATTTAAGAAAACATATATCATGGCAAATATATTAATTAGAAATATCTGCATAATCCGAATGGAGAAAAAAATCAAATGAATCCATTTCAAGAAATAAAGCATATTTTGTGTTTTGTGACAAAAAATCGATCTTATAAAAGTGAAAATGCCAAAACAAACAGCAAAAAACTGACGGATAAGAATAAATTAAATCCGGAAGGACTGATGATTCACAGCGCGGGAGTCGCTCAACCGTCGGCCGATGTTTTTATTAGACAGTACGACAACGAAAAGAGAGGAGATTCGGTTCACGGATTTATTGACGGAGAAACCGGTCTATTTTATCAATTTTTGCCCTGGAACAATAAAGCTTGGCATTGCGGGGGCGGCGGAAACAGCACACATATCGGCGTGGAACTTTGCGAGCCAAAAACAATCGAATATCCTAAAAAAGATTCGGAAGGTATTCGAAGGTATGCGGATGGAACAAGGGGGTCATCAACAAAATGGAAGGAAACAAATAAAAAACATAATGGATACACGACGGAAGATGTTGTTCGGCGGACCTACCAATCCGCCGTTGAATTGTTTGCGTTTTTATGTAAGTTTTATGAATTGGACCCGCTGAATGAGCAGCCGATTGAAGAAATTCCCCTCGGTCAAACATTGATATGCAAGGATAAAACGCCGATTTCCAAAACGTCTTTGAAAAAAATCCCGCTCGGAAAAGAACGATTAGAGAAAACGCCGATTGATAAAGATCAAATGCTGGATAGAATGGAAGAGATACAAAAAGATTTGGAGTTAAACGACACCCCTTCCCGAGAAGAGCTGAGTCTTCTTTTAGATAAAACAAAACTCGGCGAAATAAACATCGGCAAAAAAGGAAAGAAGGAGACTAAGCTTGGCGAAGTGTCTCTCGGCAAAATTTTGTCGGGAAAAGATATTATCGTCATCAGTCATAAGTGGGGATATTTTTTAAACGTGGCTTCAAACCACGGCGATCCGGACCATTTGTGGGCTGAATTCGGTTTAACGCTTCAAAAATTCAGAGAAGACATAAAGGAAACAATGGGAAGCATAGAGTATATCATCAGCGCTTATCCGATTGACACTTGTATCGAAATGAGCGAATACAGTAAACAACTTCAAAAAAAGTTAGAGGGAAAGGGAATTGAAACCACCGTCATTCGTGCGGGGGGCCTCAAATTAGGTCCGTACAAAACCAAAGAAGAGGCTGAGACGCGATTGGCCGAGATGAGAGGGGAGCAAGATCCTGGAAAAATAAAATTGGACGGATTTATAACATGGAAATTAAACTCCTTTACACCGATGAGGGGAGAATAATCATGAAAAACATGAGATTTTAAAAAGATATTTAAAAGAAAAAATCAACCGCGATTTTTGAGAAAGAATAAGTTATGAAAAGAGAAAAAGACGGAGAGTCCCCGTCTTTCACCCGAAATAAGTTTTTTAAAACATTTTTGTGTTGTTTACTTTTTATTTTTTGTATTTTTTGCGGCGGCGTTTTTCGCATCTGCTTTTGAACCCTGTGCTTTGGATTTGTCAGCATTTGACGAAACGCGCGGTGCGGATTGTTGCGTCGTCGGACTTTTTTTAGCCATTTTTCAGCTCGCCTCCCGGACCCTTGAATCTGCCGATAAATCGCGAATTATGCAACTTCAAAATTTCGGTCTCAAATTTTAAATATTCGGCAGGAAGCAATCCCGAATATACGCCAAGCGCTGTAGGTATATAAATTTGAGCTTTGTGAGTTAAATTTGAGCATATCAGGTAACGATATCTTCCAATCTGTCTTTTTCAAGCGCTCTTCTCACTTCATACGCCACGCGGCGACCCGTGCTCATGGGCTTTCTCCAAAGCGTGTTTCCGTACGGGTGCCCGACGGACATGTGAACGTTGGTGCCGCCGCCGACGCGCGGGGCGACGTCATAGATGTAGAAGTTCAAATCTTTATCGACGCACGTTTGAAGGCAGAACGGGCCGATGATTCCGGGGTCGTAGTGTTTTTTGCTCGCTTCAACGAATTTTTCGGCCATTTCAAAAACGTTTTCAAGAAGAGACTCTCTCAGCGTCGCGGAATTGTGGCCGCAGACGGTG
The DNA here is from genome assembly GCA_034006575.1 of Methanimicrococcus sp. Taxonomy (GTDB): domain Archaea; phylum Halobacteriota; class Methanosarcinia; order Methanosarcinales; family Methanosarcinaceae; genus Methanimicrococcus. The sequence continues at coordinate 26,666 of JAVESN010000005.1, read as the reverse complement.
TATTCCGGCGTCAGCTGCTCTCCTTGAAGGCGCATTTGCTGCGGCGCGGGGAGGCGGGTGTGACCGTCAAGGCTGGTTTCAAAGCGCCAATCAATTCCGAGGATTTCAAGCGGGCTCATGTCTTCTTCCAAGGGGGAATAAAACATATCGAAATTGAATACCGGACCGATGACGTAACGCTCGATTCGGGCGCTTTTTAAGGCAACTTCCGTGATGACGCCTTGTTTTAAAAGCGCGTCGGATTTCTCAATGAATTCATCGTAACTTGCGGCGGTAAAGAATCCGCGCTCCAACGTTTTGACCGCGTGCGGCAATTTCACCATCACAAGCGCGTCAATCTCTTCGGGCTTTTCAATTTTTTCCGGGAAAGGCAACCCGGCTTTTTCTAAAATCCAATAATAGCTTTGCGCTTCCGATCGTTCCTCGCTTCGAAGCATATTGCGGCTGCCGAGCATCGGAATTTTAAAATTGTCTTCGATGTCATCGATGCTGCAATAAGACGTCAAAGAGCGGTTCGGAACCATTAAAACGCTGTCGTCCAACATTTTCTGTTGGTTTTCCGGCTTTAAAATTTCATCAAACGTGTTGAAAACAACCGCTTCATCCACGATTCCGCGAAGAAGGCGCCCGTTTGAATCGCGCTGCGCTTTAAAATATTTGGAATACGTTTGCTCCCGACCTTTTTTACAGTAAGCGACCGTTTTAAAATTCTCCTCAACCGCCCCGTCGCAAACATCCAAACCCGAATGAGACGCGATCGTTCCGATTTTAATCTTTTCCGGAGTGTCGTAATATTGATTGACCGTTTCTTGAATTTGTTTTCTGGAAATCATAACAATCTTCCTCAAATGACCTCTGATAATATAAAAAAACTTAAACTTAAAAAATGAATAAATCTGATGAGATGACTGAATAAACCATCAGATTATAAAAAGGAATTGTTTGACAAAATTTTTGAAAAGACTAAAAATCCGGTTTTTCTTTTTTGATTTTCGTTTTGATTTCATTTTTAATTTTCCGTTTTATCCTTTTTCCATTATTTCCATTTTTTGAATGGGCGCTCAAAATTTCAAAAAAACGCCCCGTTTTTTCCGTGATAATTTAAAAAAAATGAACCGATTTCGCTGTTTGGCGCGGCGTCGTTTTGCCGCACGGCCGCCCGCCGTTTTGAAAAATAAAAAATGTCTCAGAAAAAGGTTTCCAATATCCAACCGGTCCCGAAAACCTCAATGATTGAAGCGAGCAATAAAAGCGGAACGCAAATCAAAAAGAAAAACCAAAATGATTCGTTGAGTTTCATTTTCAATCGTTCCAATTTCCCGTTTAAGAAAAGCGTTTGAACCGCCAAAACGCCCGTGTTAAAACCGATTGCGGCGCTTAATAAAATAACCGGGAGCTCAATGATTCCGTGCGGCAACAATCCGGCCGCCAAAAACAAAACCCCTTCCGTTCTGGAAATATATTCCGAAACGACTCCAAGAGCAATCCCGTTTGAAAAAACAACGAATAACGGCAAAATCCCGGCCATAAAACCAAACAACAGCACCATAAAAGCGACTTTGGCGTTGTTGAAAAAAATAAACGAAACCAAATCCCAAGAGGAAACATCCGGAAGGTCCATGGAATCCATAAGAAAATCAAATAATTCGGGATTGAAATACCCGACCGCCAAGCCGAAAATTCCCGAAAAGAAGAATAAGAGAACGATTCCGGTCACGGAGGATTTCAAGGATGAAAAAACGCATTTCAATTTCTTGAAAATCGATTCCCCTTGATCTAAAGTCGTAAACAAGGAGATGAAAAAATACAAAAATGCCAACAACAAACCGATTTGCAAATAAACGGTCATCGCGAATGAAAAAAGAGACGATTCCGGAAAAGCGAATGTCAAAACGGTTTTTGAAATATAGACGATTACCGAAAAGAAAGCGTAAACGATGATAATCCAAAAGAGTTTATCAAATATGCTTTGAGAGAATGTGGTGTTTGTAAGAGTGCAGTCTTCCATAATTTGCCTCCTATGTGATTCAAGGGATAAATAGGATGTTCAACGTTTCAAATTCCGAAGAATAAACGAATCGAATTTCGAATTCCCGGAGCCAAACCGAGAATAATAATGACGAATTTAATCGCGTTTTTGATTTGCCCCGTTTGATTTTTATCCGAGTCGCTTTCCCCTTCAAGCGCTTTTTCAAGACCGACATCCAAAAGCCACACCACCAAAAAGAAAATAATCAGTTTCAGCGGATACATAATCAAAGCGGTTCCCGTCATTTCAATTAAAAAAGCCGGAACGACGTGCTTTTCGACATACCCGAAAACTTCAATGCCGATGACTGTTGACGTCGCGTCCATCAAATGCGCCGCCAGTATAAACAAATTCATCGGCTCCGTAAAAATTTTGCTCCCGGCGTATTTGGAAAGGAAATAAAAAATCAAAGTCGCGCCGATTCCGACAAAAGCGACCGCAAACGGAACCCAAACGTTTGCGACAGCGCCGTTTGAAAATAAAATTACGTAAACGACCGCAATGAAAAAACAACCCGCGGCGGAATACGGAATTAAAAAGGAAGAGATGAGTTTTGCTTTTTGAAGCGTCAAGGATAAAATTAAACAAAACGCCGTCACCAAAAAGACAAAGAAATAGATGTTGGGCGTAATTAAAACGTAACTGTAAGGCGGAGAAACCACACCCATATCCGCAACAACGCGAAGAGAAGCCCCCGCAATGACAAACGGAAAAGTGGCCGCCAAAAATTTCGAGTCAATTTTAATCTTCATTTTTTGAAGGAAAAAAATGAGAAAATAAACGGCCGCGCCTAAAATAACCGCCCACGTCAACGTGTTAAAAATATTATATCCGGAATCCTGGACAATCGGCCCGATATAATAAGTATAAATAAAATCAATGACAGAATCAATAAAAGACATAAAATATCTCCGGTGAAATGAAATTTTAACAAAATTAAAGCTTTAATAAAATTAAAACTTTAACAAAATTAAAACTTTAACAAAACTAAAACTTTAATAAAAAGTATTTAAAAGAAAATCGGATAAGTTCTATAAAAAGTATCACAAAAAGAAAAGAGAATAAAGGTATTTCAAATGCCGTAACCCATAGATTTTATATTTAAAAGTTCATATTTAACAAAAATTGAATAATTGAAAAGTTAAAATTAAAAAGTTAAAATCGAAATATTTTATTAAAAAATTGCAAATAAAAAATTACAAATAAAAAATTGCAAGTAAAAAAAGAAAAATGGAATCATAATCATGAAATACGAGGGGAGCAAGATTTCCGCCGATTGGCGCGAAGACGAAGGGACGTCTTTGAGATGGATGGAATTTCCAAGAGAAGTGTTAATCGGAAAAAATGTTTTAGACAGAATTCCGGATGTTTTAAGCAAATTAAAAATCAATGAAAAAGTTCTTTTGGTCACCGGAAAAAAGACGGTTGATGTCGCCGGAAAACAAATTCTGGAAAAGATTGAAGGAAACGGGCATGTTTGTGAAATTTACATTTCCGAAAAAGCGTCTCACGAAGAAGTGGAAAAGATAACGGAATACGGAAAATCCATCCAAGCGGATTGTATGCTTGGTGTCGGCAGCGGGAGGTCGATAGATTTGGCAAAGCTCTCCTCATTTCATTGCGACATTCCTTTTCTCAGCATTCCGACCGCCGCGTCTCATGACGGAATCGTGTCGTCGCGCGCGTCCATTCACTCGGACGGGAAATCAGAATCCGTTGACGCACACGCTCCGATTGCCGTTATTGCCGACACGGAAATTATCTCAAAAGCGCCGTTCCGGTTGTTGGCGGCCGGTTGCGGCGATGTGATTTCAAATTACACGTCGGTTTTGGATTGGGAGTTGGCGTCTCGCCACCAAAACGAGCCGTTCAGCAAATCCGCGGCCACTATGGCGTACATGAGCGCGGATATGATTACGAATTCCGCGACATTGATTCGTCCGGGACTGGACAGCTCGGCCCGAATCACCGTAAAAGCGCTGGTGTTAAGCGGCTCGGCCATGAGCATTGCCGGTTCGTCTCGCCCGGCGTCCGGATCTGAGCACATGTTCAGCCACGCGCTGGATAAGATTGCGAAAAAACCGGCGCTTCACGGAGAGCAGTGCGCGGTCGGCTCCATTATCATGATGTATTTGTACGGCGGGGATTGGGAAAGAATCCGAAACGCTTTGATTCAAATCGGCGCGCCGACGTCGGCGGCGGAAATGGGGATTGAGGATGAGGAAATTATAGAAGCATTGGTTCAAGCGCATAAGATTCGGCCGGAGAGATACACCATTCTCGGCGGCGGCCTAACGCGCCAAGCGGCGGAAAAAATGGCGGCCGTTACAAAAGTCATATAAGATGAAAAAAGAAAGCCACATAAAATGAAAAAAGCCGTATAAGATGAAGAAAGCCGTAAAAGATGAAGAAAGCCGTATAAGATGAAGAAAGCCGTAAAGGATGAAGAAAGCCCGATCTTTTCATTCAAAAGGTTTGCGGCGAAAGTTCAAATGTAAAGAAAAAGATTTACAGAATAATAACAGATTGAAATGGATTGGCCATAAAAGGATTGAAAAAAAACATGACGACTTCGACGAAAATTACGGTAATCGGCTCTCGTTTAGCAAAACGGGGCGAAGCATTTTTCTTTTTGGGAGAAAAAGAGGAGTGTAAAAAATGCAACATTCGGGGGACCTGCTTGAATTTAGATTCCGGCAAAAAGTACGAAGTGGTTTCCGTCAGAAACACGAATTTGCTGAAATGCGCGCTTCATGACGGCGGCGTTTACGCAGTCGAAGTTAAAAACGCATTGATTGAAACGTATATCGATTCAAAAAAAGCCGTTGTCGGCTCAAAAGTGACGTTTGCGCCCGTTAAAAGAGAGGCGGACGGGGAAGCGAATAATGAATCGGACGAAATGATTTCTTTGGAATTGTTTGAGCCGAGAGGCTTGGAAAAAGGCGATAAGTGTCTTGTCAAAGAAGTTTTTGAAAGTGTGAAAGTCGACGGAAAAACCTATAACCGTGTTCATTTAATCTTAGAATAACATCTGTGAATCATTTTAACAAAAATCATTACAATAATCAAATGAAAAGGTGAAAATGTGGCTGAGAAAAATATGCCTTATTATGAGTTTTATTCAAAAGCGAGATGGGACAATTGGATTTCCCAGATTAAAGAAGCCGGTTTTTCTTTGGAGGACGAGAAAAACGCCGAAAAAAACGCAATGATTTTTGTGAACATGGCGGACGATGTTATTTTATCTTGTTTAAAAGTTGCGGCGCGTTTTGAAAAAGGTGCGATTGACGAGGAGGCCGCTCTTGACATATTGGGATCGATTCAAGAAATCGTATTGGAAGAGGTGCCGCCGATTTCCGAGGACGCCGACATTATGATTTTGTCCGTTCAGGATTCTTTGAATTGTTCTCTGGCCGCTTTTGAGGCGTATTTCTTGGAAGATTATGATAAAAAAGCCGATATCAAAAAATTAATCAAAGAAGCCGGCGCCGCCGAAGAAAAAGAAGACATGGAAAACGCGTTCATGATTATCGCAAACATCGGCGCGATGGTCATTAACGGCGAGCCTTTTGACGAAGAGTATTTAACGATTCTTCCGGAAGAAAGCATTGCCGCCGAATGGTTGGACGGCATTGATTCCATTGCCGCCGCGATGGTCGGAACGGACAGCTACAAAAACTTTGACGAAGCGGATGATGACGAATAAAAAAGCTTCCGCTTTTTAATAATTTATTTTTAAATCCGTTTTTTCATTCCTTTTCTCTTTTATTCCCTTTCTTTTTTATTAAAATATGAAACTTGATTCTATTTTCATATAATATTTTACATTTATGTTAATCTTGATTCCGTTTTTATTTTGCATTTCATTTTTTTGTCGATACTGATTCTGTTTTTATTTTATATTCCATTTAAAACGATATGGATTCATTTTCATTTTACATTTTTTTATTTCCCGAAATTCATTTTAAAAATATCCGAAAAAACTCGGAGCCGTTTTTCAAATCGATTTGAAATTGAAAACGATTTGAAATTGAAGACGATTTGAAATTGAAAACAATTTTAAATTGAAGACGGCTCTTATATTGATTCAAACATTTTTTATAAGAATAAAAGAAAAAGAAAAGACATGGAAAAACGAATTTTCAAAGACGGAGAAAAAAACATCGAGATTTCGCTTCTCGGATTCGGAACGATGCGCCTCCCCAAAAAGAAAGAGGAGAGCGAGTCGCAAGAAATCGATTTTGAGAGGGGACAAGAGATGATTGATGAAGCCGTTAAAAGCGGCGTCAACTATTTCGATACCGCATACATGTATCACGGCGGGGAGGCAGAGAGTTTTTTGGGAGAAGCGCTTTTAAAATATCCGCGCGAGCGATATTATTTGGCGACGAAAATGCCGGCGTGGAAAATTGAAAAAATCGAAGATTTGAATCGCATTTTTGAAGAACAATTAAAGAAATGCCGAACCGATTATTTTGATTTTTATCTCATTCACAACGTCAATAAAGAAATTCTCAAATCGGTTCGAAAATATGACGTTTACCGATTTTTAAAAGAAAAGCAAAAGGAAGGTAAAATAAAATACCTCGGCTTTTCGTTTCACGATGAGCCGAAATTGTTGGAAGAAACGGTTCAAAATTATGAGTGGGATTTCGCTCAAATTCAGCTCAATTACTTGGATTGGACCCTGCAAGACGCCAAACGCCAATATGACATATTAACGGAAAAGAAAATCCCGATAATCGTAATGGAACCCGTCAGAGGCGGCTCGTTGGCGACTCTTTCAAAAGAGGCCGAATGTATTTTAAAAAAAGAAAAGCCGGACAAAAGCGCGGCGTCTTGGGCGATTCGATACGCGGCGTCTTTTCCAAACGTCTTGACCGTTTTAAGCGGAATGTCCAATCAAAATCAACTCCGAGACAATATAAAAACATTAAGTCCTCTCAACCCGCTTTCCGCCTCGGAATACGAAACGATTGAAAAAGCCAAAACCGCGTACCAATCCGCTTTAAAAATCCCGTGCACATACTGCCGCTATTGTATGGAATGTCCCTCGGGCGTTCACATCCCCAAAGTCTTTGACAAATACAACCAATCCTTTGCAAGAGGAGATGCCGATAAAACTCGCTTTTTATCGGAATATCGACAAATCGGAGAAAAACGGCAAGCGCATCAGTGCACAAAATGCGGCGCTTGTCTGGAAAAATGCCCTCAGGGAATCGATATTATTTCGGAATTGGAAAAAATCGCCGCGTTCGCCAAAAAAACGGAAGAGCCGTAAAACACAAAAATAAAAAACGAAAATAATAAACGAAAATAATAAACGAAAATAATAAAAGAGGCGAAAGTCATTCGTTTTCCCAATAAAGGTTTTTAAAATAAACTTATATAGATGCATTTCTCTATTCTTTTATTCTTAAAAAAAGAAGACGAACAAGGAGTTTGAAATGAATTTGGACAAATCATTTCGCTGTTTTTTAAAATAACTCGATTAAATCCGCTAATAAGATCCGTTAACAAAATCGTTCACATTTTCTTTCAGGAAGGTATCATTTATGGTCGACGTCAAAATTGAATTGGAACTTCTCAGGCAAAAATTATTGGATTTATCCTTGACAAATAATTTGTTAAATTACACGCCGTCAAAAAAAAGGACGATTGAAATCAAAAATGGCAATATTTCCGAAATCTATGATATTTTGGTGATTCAAGAGAAAACAATGCGATTTAAAGCGGATCCGAACGCCGTTCAAAAAACAAAACGCGGGCAAGAGGAAGCCGAAAACCTTGCCGACGAGGAAGAAGATTCCGGATTTTTAAAAGGCTTGATAAGAAAAAAAGACGGAAGTGAAAACACCGCGCTCACTCTGGAAACGCCGTACCATGCGGAGGAATTGGAGGAAAGATTGTTTTACATCCATAACCAAGCCAACGCCGTTTTTGAAGAACAGGGATACGCCATACTCTACATGGCCGTCGGTTTTTTAAAGTGGACCGACGGGTTTAAAAAAGTTCTCAAAGCCCCGCTTCTTTTGGTTCCGGTCGAATTCAAACGTGTCGGTCCGAAAAGAAGATTCACCGTCCAATGGACCGGCGGCGATATTTTCGCGTCCATCACGCTTAAAGCCAAATTATTGGAATTCGGATTGGAATTGCCGGAATTTCTCGGATTCGATGATAAAGGCGCCGTTGAAACCTATTTAAAAGCCGTCAAAGAGTTGATTTCCGATAAAAAAGATTGGGACGTCATGGAAGAGGCCAATATTGATTTTTATAATTTTAAAAAGTTTGTGATGTACAAAGATTTGGACCCCAAAGTGTGGCCCAAAGGACAAGGCCCCGAAACGCACCCGCTCATCAATCAAGTTTTTAATCCGGCCGGAGACGATTATGACGGCGGATTTTCCGAAAACGAAGTCGATTTAAAACTCCGAACCGATTCGGTTTACCATATTCTTGACGCCGACTCCTCTCAAATATCCGTCATCGAAGATGTCAAAGCCGGCAAAAATTTGGTTGTGGAAGGCCCCCCCGGAACCGGAAAGTCCCAAACCATCACAAACTTGATTGCCGAACTCCTCATGAGCGGAAAAAGCGTTTTGTTCGTCAGTGAAAAAATGGCCGCGTTGCAGGTCGTTAAGAAAAGATTGGACACCATCGGCTTGGGAGATATGGTTTTAGAAATTCACAGCCATAAAGCGCAAAAAAAAGCCGTTTTAGACGAGCTGGAAAGAACATTAAAACGCCGGCCTCCGACGGAGAAAAATTACACCCAAGATTTAGCCGAACTTGAAAATTTAAAATACGAATTAAACGAATACGCCAAAACCCTCGGGCAAACCGTCGGCCCCATCGGCCACACCGTGTATGACATTTACGGTATTCGCGAAGACATCACGCATTATTTCAATCAGAAAAACCGAAAAATGGCGCACATCGAATTTAAAAATCCTGAAAAATGGGATAAAAAACAGTGGGTTGAAGCGACCTCCATTTTAGAAAAAATCGGAGACGCTTTGCCGAGCGTCGGCGGCGTAAAAGAAAATCCGTGGAGAGACGTTCGCCCGGGAATTATTTTGCCGCCGGACTTGCAAGATATTGAAGAAATATTGGAAAACGCCGCGATACGCTCAAAATCCGTCAACGGCAACATGGATAAAATCATTGCCGAAACCGGATTAAAAGCGCCGGCTTCGTTGAATGAATTAGACGCATTCCTTTCTCAATTAAAAATATTTCAAAACGCGCCGAAAATCAATCGGGATGTTTTAAAAAATCAAAGCGTAAACGAGCGAAGCGCACAGCGGGAATTGATAAAAAAAGCGCGGCGTTATAACGAACTCGAAAGGAAAATAGAAGATATATTCACCTCTCAAATTTTTGAAGAGGACACAAAAACCTACTTAAAAAAAGCCGGAAAACTCTTAAAATTCATGGACGCCGGATTTAAAGAATCCAAAAATAAAATTTTAAACTGCTACCTCAAGCGCGCCGATAAAAGCGATTCCGAGATAAAAAAAGATGTGATGTTGGTTCAGGAATTCAATGATTTGGAGCACGAACTGGAAAATATGAAACCAAAAGCCGCTTTGCTTTTCGGAGAGCATTGGAAAGCGGGATTAAACGCTCCGGAAATATTGGAGGCTTTTTATGATTTCGCCGTTCTTTTTGATGTGTTGCAAAACAGCGGAAACGTAACGGAAGAGACGTATGCCTGCATCGAGCGCGGTATTGATAAAAACGGTTTGGAAACGGCGATAAATGAAATAAAAACCGAAACGGAAAATATGGAAAGCGTTTTGATGGCGCTTTCAAACAGTGTCGGCGCCGATCCGGACTTGTTTTTTAATAAAAAATTTGTAAAGGAAATAAGGCCGGAAAAAGAAGAGGTTTTGGAAAAGACGGAGCCGGTAGAAGATGTCAGGGAGAAGGAAGAATCGAGTGAAGAAGACATCGTTCAAGTTCCGAAAAAGAGAAAATACGAATTGACGGAAAACAAAAACGTGTACCGAGAAACACTGTCCGTCAGCCAATTAAACAACATTCTTCAGGTTTGGAACGCCGAACTTTCGTCGTTGGTTTTGTGGAGCCAATTTTTAATTTATCGGGAGAAATGTTTAAAAACCGTTGCGGCCCCTCTTGTTCCGTTTATCAATGAAAACAAAATAAAGCCCGAGGATTTGATTCAAACTTTCAAAGGAAATTACGCCGACGGCGTTTTGCGCGCCGAGTTTATGAAAAAGCGCGTTCTTTCAACATTTATCAAAGAAGTGCATGAAAGTAAAATTCAAAAATTTTCGGATTTAGACGAAAAAGTCATCGTGAAAAACCGTGAGCGCGTCAACATTGAAATTTATAAAACCATGCCGCAAATTTACGTCGGCGCCTCACGAGAATCCGAAGCCGGCATATTGTTAAACGAATTCAACAAAAAGAAAGCGCACATGCCGATTCGTCGTTTAATGTCAGGCGCGGGCGGTTTGATTCAAAAAATCAAGCCGTGTTTTATGATGAGCTCGCTCTCCATCGCGCAATACTTAGAACCGCAAACCACTTCGTTTGACGTCGTTATTTTTGACGAGGCCAGTCAAGTCAGACCGGAAGACGCTTTGGGCGCGCTTCTTCGCGGCCGCCAAGTGGTGGTGATGGGGGATTCAAAACAGTTGCCGCCGACAACGTTTTTTGAAAATTTATTGGAAACGGATGACGAATACAACGAAGACGCCTCCTTTTACTCCGACGTGGAAAGCGTTTTAAACATATGCAAACGCAGTTTCCCGTACAAAACGTTGCGCTGGCATTACAGAAGCCGCCACGAATCTTTAATCGCGGTCTCCAACGACGAATTTTACGGCAACCATTTGTATGTTTATCCGTCTCCGCTTCATGAAGATAAAAATATGGGCCTTCAATTCCGGCATGTCAAGGATTCGGTTTACGAGCGCGGAAAAACCGGAATGAACCGGGAAGAAGCGCGTGTCGTCGCGCGCGAAGTGATGCGCCATTTCATTCAATTCCCGGAAAAAACGTTGATGGTCGGAACGTTTAATGTGAAACAACAAGAAGCGATTCAAAAAGAAGTGGAAGAGCTTGTCAAAAGCAGCCCCGGCTTTGAGAAGTATTTCATCAATGAAAAGGGTGAAAACTTTTTGGTCAAAAATATCGAAACGATTCAGGGAGATGAAAGAGATGTCATCTTTGTCAGCATCGGTTTTGGTTTTGATTCGGAAGGCAGGCTTTCCAAAAATTTCGGCCCGCTCAACAGAGAGGGCGGAGAGCGCCGTTTAAATGTCTTGTTTACGCGCGCGCGTGAGAAATGCGTCATCTTTTCCAATTTTAAAGCGATAGATTTGCACGTCGGGGATGACGATCCGGCCGGCCTTCGCGTTTTAAAATCCTTTTTGGAGTACGCCCAAAACAAATCCTTCGTTTCTAAAACGCCGGAATACGAGCCGGACGAGATTTCGTTTGACGAATCTGTCGCCGCGTTTTTGCGTGAAAACGGTTTTACGATTCATCAAAAAATCGGGTGCGCCGGCTACAAAATGGATATGGCGATCGTCAATGAAAACGCCGTCGGCCATTATATTATCGGAATCGAATGCGACGGCCCGCAATATTTCAATTCCCGCGTGGCGCGCGACCGCGACCGTTTGAGACACGACGTTTTAAGCGGCCTCGGCTGGCAACTCTACCGCGTTTGGTCAACGGATTGGTATTTGAATCCGAAAAAAGCGAAAAAGAATCTGTTGGACGCGATTGCCGCGGCGAAAGAAAAAGCGAAAACGATGGAATCGTCCGCGGAATTAAAATTCGAAGAAGAGGAAACTGTCGCAGAGGTTGCCGATGAAAAAGAAATCGAGAAAATGATTCGAATCATCAAGGAAAGAGAAGCAAAAAGTAAAAAGAGAGAAAAAGAAGCGGAGGTAACTCACGAAAAAGCGGAGGTAACTCACGAAAAAGCGGAGAATTCCAAACGATACGCTGAAGCGGAAAAAGAAGAAACTGAAAATGATTTAAAAGTTGAAAAAGAAGAAGCGGAAACGGAAAAAGTTTTGAAAGCTGAAGAAAAAATGACCGAAAAGATTGAAATGTCGGAAGAAAAAACGACCGAAAAAACTGAAATGCCGGAAGAAGAAACGACAGAAAACGTTGAAGCCCCGGAGAAAGAAACGGCAGAAAACGTTGAAACCCCGGAAGAAAAAACGATCGAAAAGATTGAAATTCCGAAAGAAGAAACGGTTGGGGATGTTGAAATATCGGAAGAAGAAACGGTTGGGGATGTTGAAATATCGGAAGAAGAAACGGTGGGGGATGTTGAAATATCAGAAGAAGAAACGGTTGGGGATGTCGAATTATCGGAAGAAAAGGAGGCGGAAGAAAATTTTGAAACGGAAATAAAAATCATTGAAAAAGAAATGAAAAATATTGAAGAAAAGATGAAAAACGCCAAAAAACAGAATTCTTTGGAAGAAGAACCGATGGAAGATGTCATTGAATACAAACCTGAAAAGAGTGAAAAAGAAAAAACAAAGGTTGAAAATTCAAAAGTTGAAAAAGCAAAAGTTGAAAAAGAAAAAACAGAAAAATCGGCGGTTGAGAAATTATCCGGGCGGACGGCAGAAAACATTGATGCGGACATGAATCTTGATGAGACCGACGTTTCGGGGGAATGGGATGAAAATGACGAATACGGCGGGGTATTTGATATTAAGAAGATGCCGGCCGATATTACGGATGAGCAGTTGTTTGATGTCGATTCTCTGATTCAATCCGGCGTCCCCGATTATTTGCCGTATTCCAAAACGGATTTGCCGTCCACCGAAAATCTGCTTGAAATCCCGCGCCATAAAATGGAGCATGAAATTGTTGAAATCGTCACTCATGAAGGGCCGATTCATAAGGAGCAGTTGATTTTAACCCTTCGCAATCATTGCGATGTCAAACGGTTGACAAAAGCGATGAGAGACATGATTATTCGAGAGATTTCTTCGGCCGAAAAGTCCAATTATATTCGCGTTCGCGGCAATTTCCTTTGGCCGGTTAAAATCAAAGGAAGCCTTGTTCGAAAAAGGGAGGGGGATTTGCTGAACGCGGATTGGATTTCCGATGAGGAGATTCTTCAAGCGACCGTTTACGTTTTAAAAACGCAATATTCCACGCCCAAAGAGCAATTGATTAAAAAAGTCTCTCAGATATTCGGCTTTAAAATCATGCGCCCGAACGTAAAAGAAAAAATTGGGGGCGTCGTTGATAAGGCGATAGAGGATGGAAAAATCATTTGTTTGCCAAACGGTAAAATTTATTTGGATGAATAAAGAATCTAACGGGCAAAAAAAGAAAAGGGGAGAAAAAATGAACATATGGCACGACATGCCGGCAAAAAGAATTCGGCCGGATAATTTTTGCGCCTGCATTGAAATTCCAAAAGGCGGCAAAACGAAATACGAATTGGATAAAGAAACGGGTTTGTTGATGATGGACCGTGTCCTTTACACCTCGACGCACTATCCCGCAAATTACGGTTTTATCCCAAAAACATTGGCGATGGATGATGATCCGCTGGACGTCTTGGTTTTGTGCAGTGAGCAGTTGGTTCCGCTTTCAATCGTTTCTTGTTACCCCATCGGCGTCATCACGATGACGGACAGCGGTTCAAAAGACGAAAAAATCATCGCGGTCCCGTTTGGCGATCCGACCTATAACGGGTATAAAGAAATCAAAGAATTACCAAAACACGTCGCCGACGAAATGATGCACTTTTTTGAAGTTTACAAAGAGCTCGAAGGAAAAACAACCGTTATTGACAGTGTTTCAGGCGCAAAAGAAGCAAAAAGCTTAATTGCGGAATACATTGAAAAATATAACGAATACGTCAATTCCGATAACGAGTGAGCGAAAAGAATGAGGCGCCGAATGAAAAATCGCGCCTTGTTTTGACTCTTTTTTAAAGCGATCGGCATTTCTCTTTTTGACGTGGCGCCGTCTGATGCGACACTCTCCGGCGCGGCACTTTTGATGCGGTGCAGTTTGACACATCACTTTTAACACGGCGATTTTAGCAAACGGTTTTGACACGGCGATTTTGACACGGCGCAATTTGGCGCAACACTTTGGCGCGGTGCTGTTTGGAACGGTATTGTTTGGCATGAATCGTTTGATGCGACACTTCTTAACACAGCGTTGTTTGGCGCAACGTTGTTTGGCGCGGTGCTGTTTGAAACGGTGCTGTTTGAAACGGTGTTGTTTGAAACGGTGTTGTTTGAAACGGCGTTGTTTGAAACGGTGTTGTTTGAAACGGCGTTGTTTGGCACGGCGCCGTTTGGTGCGACATGGCACGGCGCCATTTGAAGAAAAACGGCTTATAGCGACGTCTTCTTATAACTTTCTTATGTCCGTTTTATGACCTTTTTCCGTAAAACGCCGTTTTCGTTTTTTCAAATCAAACGATGCGAGACGCGTTTGTCAGCGGATCTTTTTCAACTTTGAAATTCACGTCGGCCGAGTCGATTAAAGATTCGTCATGGGAAACGACGATAATCTGTCCGACACCGTCTTGTCGCATATGCTCAATCAGCTTGATTAATTGACGAATGTGTCCGCTGTCTAAAAAGACGGTCGGCTCATCAAAGATGAGCGGCGGAAGGGAGGTTTGTCCGGTGTTTTGCTCCCCGAATCCGAGAGAGAGAAGACGATAAATCGCGCAGCGCAAAGCCAAATTAAAAATCGCGCGCTCACCCCCGCTGAGTTGTTTGGGCTCCAGGATGGATCCGTCTTTTTCATGCACTTTTAAATTGTACTCCCCGTCCAACTCCAAATGAGAATAAGCGTTGTTGGAATAAATGAAGTCAAACATTTCATTTAACAAAATGTCCAACGCTTCAATATTTTTAGCGCGCATTTCGGCTCGGATGCGCAAATACATCTCTTCTAAAACCGATACGTCTTCTGAAACATAGGATAAAAAAAGCAATTTGTTTCGAAGAAGAAGACTTTCTTTTTCATTCTCGGCCAATTGCTCAATCTCACTGCGAATTTTACCGATTTCTTCTAAAATGTTCATTTTCGTCGCGTTTAAATCGTCCGCATTTTTTGAAATCGACTCGATTTGAGCCGATAAACTTTTCTTCTTTTCAAGAAGGGAAGAGCCGCCGTTTGAGGAGAGACCGGCGTTTATTTTTTCGGTTAAGGTTTGAGCTTTAAGGGTTTTTTCAGAAATTTGCGTTTGATAATTTTCAAGCGTTTGAGTCAACGCGCCCAAAGTGGATTTAAACCCGGTAATAACCGCGTTTAAAGTCTCCTGTTCCCGATTAAATTCAACGATTCTTTCAATATTAAATCGTGTATTTGAAATGAACTCCAACTTTTTCATAGCCGCTTCAACTTCGGCTTTGATTTGAATTTCATCCGCGGCGATTTTTTCAAAATCCGATTTCAATTGATTCAACGACTTTTGGAAGATTTCCATTGTATTTTTCAATTCGTCCAAACGTTTTTGAGAATCCGCGTTCATTTTACGTTCCGCTTCAAGCGTTTTGTAATCCATCAAAATGGAATTGGACGAATCCGTGAAACTTTTTTTGCGATTTGATAAAAGTTTTAATTTTTCTTGTCTGCGAAGAGCGACGGATTTAAAATCCGACAACTTGCCCTCAATGGTTTTTAAACTTTTTTGATGCGCTTCGCAAAAGACGGAATGTTCCAAATACCGCGCGTGAACCGTTTTCTTTTGGTCGTTGATATCCTCCAAATCTTTTTTAAATTTGGAAATGAGTTCGGACTTTCCTTTTTCTTCGGCGCGATGCGTATTGATTTCCGATTGAATTTGCTCGATGTCCGAATCGATTTCAGAAATCTCTTTTAAAATGGAAATTTGAAAATCCGTTTCTTTTTGAAATTTTTGAATCTCTTTTAATCGAAGCGCGATTTCTTCGCGTTGTTTTGCTTCATCCGCCGCTTCGTGCTTATGGACCGAGTCGGAGGATATTTCCTGCCCGCACGTCGGACATTTTCCGGCTTTTAAAAGCGCTTCTTTCTTTAGAATCGATTTCTCAATTTCGCGGTCCGAGGATTCAAGACCGGCATTTTCCGAAATCAACATTTCTTTCTTTTGAGACAAAACGGAAATCGCGTTTGCGACGTCTTTGGGTGAAATATCGCCGAGAGAATAGCGAGAGGCCGGAACCGTTTCTTTTAAAGCCGAAGCCGAGCGAATTTTATCGGCGCGTTTGGATTGATGCATTTTAAAAAGCGCTTCAAAATCAGAAATTCTTTTCTTCTTAATTTCCGATTCGGCCAGCTCCGTTTTGAGTTTTAACTGTACTTTTTCGATTTCTTCATCCAAACGGTTCAACTCTTTTTGAATTTCATCCCTGTTTTTGGATTTCTCTTCCAATTCCCCTTTTAAGGCCGCTTTTTTCTTTTCCTCTTCCGTAACCTTCGTTTCTTCTTCGCGGACTTTTGAGACGATGTAATTCTCCAAATTCTCAATATCCGATATCAGCGTTCTCCAAGATGATTCGGCGGAAGGAAGCGGCAAATCCTCCGCTTTAACGACTGTGGAATAAAAAGAAATATCGCAAACATCCGAAATACAATCCTTTTTGGAATTCAAATCCGCATCGGAATCAAAACCGGAAACGGCGCCCGGCTTTGGAATCGGCGATTTGGAGCTGAGAATATCATTGTAAAGCTCGTCAAATATTTCCAAAAACGCTTTTTTTTCCGTGCCCGCCGTCAAAAATCCGCCCTCGACCGATGCGTTTGCCGCGTTTATTTTTAAAATTTGCTGCTCGATTTGAGAGGACAAGGCGGAAACGGCTTTTCCCGAATCGCTGATTTCTTTTTCTTTTGCGGAAATATCTTTTTGCAAATTGTTTTTTTGAACCCCGATGATCTCCGCTTTTTTTGAAAAATCGTGCTTTTCGCTCAACGCTTGGGACTCTTCGTTTTTGATGTTTGATAAAACGGATTCGATTCGGCTTTTATCTCCGGTTTCTCCGATGTAAAAATGAGAATCCTCTTTTAAAAAAATCGTCTCGGCGTTGGAGCGGTTCGTTTCGATTCTTAATTTCTCGGACGTCTCGGATAATTGGTTTTTCTTTTTCGTCGCGCTTTGAATTTCAGAGAGCAGGTTTTCCTGTTTTAATATTTCCGCTTCATATTTGAGAGTGAGATCACTCGATTCCTTTTTCAGGCCCTCGATTTCCGCTTTTTCTTTTTCAATCTCTTTTAATTTGGATTCCAAAAGCGTCAACTCCGCCGAAAGTTTGTCTTTTTCTCGGGTTTGTTCTAAAAGGAGCGCGCCGATTTTCTCAACCGCCTCTTTTCTGCGATTAAGCTCATGATACGGGTTTTTGTTTCTCAAATGAGAGATTTTGACGTCCAGCAAATCTTTTTTTTCCGTCTCGGACCTCAAAACCCGAGTCACCGCCGTCTTGGAAGAATGCGCTCGCTCTCGATACTCCTCCAGTTTTCCGAGGCGAAGCAAATCGTCAATCATCTGCTGTCTTTCTCTGGGTTTGGCGTTGATTAAAGCGTCCACGTCTCCTTGCCGGATATAAGCGCAATTTTGGAAGCTGACCTCATCCATATTTAACAGATTTTTAATCGCTTCATACGTATTGTTTGACTTTTCAGCGATAATCTCGCCGTTTTTTTTCAAAATAGATTTGGAGTTATTGGCGCCCGTTTTTGTCACTCTGTAATGCTGCTCGATTTGGTAATCCGCGCCGCCGTGTTCAAAATCCAAAACGATGGACGCTTTGGAGCTTCCTTTTCGAATCATGTCAAAAATTTGAAGCGTCGTTCCTCTTAAAACTTCGCCGCCGAAAATGCCCATAAAGCACGCTTCCAAAATACTGGACTTACCGCTTCCGTTTACCCCCGAAATAACCGTAACGCCGTCTTTAAAATCCAAATCCAAAGATTGATAACTTCGAATATTATCAATTTGCAGTCGTTTAAATTTCATTTCTCCTCCTCCCCGAATTTATCTCCCAAAGTATACTGTCGCGGCGGCGGCGTATTTTTCTTTCGTTTTTCCTCTTTTTCTTTCAATAGCAAAACCGGCGTTTTCTCGGTTGATTTGATTGCGCTTGACTCAAGAGAATCGGAGTCAAAATCAGAGTCAAAATCAGAGTCAAAATCAGAATCGGAATCAACGGAATCAAAATCAACGGATACGGAATCGGCGGAATCCGGACCGGCGAATACGGAATTGACGGAATTAAAATCCGCGAATTTTGAATTAACCGAATCCGAATCATCCGATTTCAACGATTCTGTTTTCTCTAAAACGGATTTGAGTTGTTCAATTTCTATAAACTCGGATTCTTCTTTCTTTTCATTTAAAAAAAGTCCGATCTTATCGGAATGAAGATTAAAAGAATCCGAGGAAGGGTTCAAATTGAAATCATCGGATTCCTCAAAGTTTAAATCGTCGGGTCGGTTTAAATCGAAATCGCCGGATGAGTCAAAATCAAATTCATCGGACGGATTGAGATAAATATTTTCACGATAATATTCCGTTTGAAAATCAAATGAATTTAAGAAATCTTTTAATTTGATTTCAGAGATATCCGTCACGTTTGATTTTGTTGTTTCGGAATCTCGAATGATGCCGTCCAATAAGAAGCCGGCCTCCGTTAAATTTAATCGGCGAATTTCGTGTGAAACAACTTCGTCGGGGTCTTTAAAAACGATTTTGACATCTTGATTCGTTTCGTTAAGGAGGCTTCTTTTATCTCCGATGCGCGCGACAACGGCGCCTTTGTTTAGGATGTATTCTTCGATTTCGCTGATGGGAATCGGCGTTTTTTTGGTGCCTTGCAATTCCACAAAAACGACGGCGTCTTTGATTTTTTCGGAATAAGCGTCGATTTTGGAATACACCTCATCCACCCGGATTTTTCCAAATTCATCGCTTTGAATCGGAATGTTTACAAAATCTCTTGTCGGAATCGTTCGTTTCGTAACGGATAAATCCTCTTTGAAGGTTAAAATGTTGTAAGAGCGCGGCTCAACTTCGGCGGCGCTGCATCTTTCCGTGCTTCCGGGATAGGTCAGCCAGGATTGGTTATGTTTGATACATTCGTATTTGTGATTGTCGCCGAGCAAAACGGCGTCAAACGGAATCGGGATTTGAGACGTGAAGTCGTCGCAGGAGAGCGGCTGCCCGGGCAAAATCGGCTCTAACAGTTGATGAAGAACGAGAACATGAAAAACGAGCTTGTCACAGGATTTCGGGCAGTCAAACACCGAAAAATCAAAAACGGATAAACGAGGCGCAGAGAGATTATCCATTCCGTAAAAATGAATTTGAGAAGAAAGCCCGTCAAAAATAACCGGTTTGCCGCCGAGTCTTTTGGCAAGCCCCATGGATTCAAAAATGTCCAGCCATTGCGTATTTTGTTTGAGTTCATGATTTCCGACGATTCCCAAAAACGGAATGCCGGCGTTCTTTAAAGGCGTCAGAATCGATATGGTTTCAATCAAATCTTCAATGGTCGGGTTTTTGCTGTCAAAGAGGTCTCCGGCATGAACGACGGCGTCCATTTCATAATCTATCGCGTCTTGAATGACTTTTTGAAAGGAATCAAAAAAGTCCTGCCTCCGAATATCGCTGTGATATTGGCGGGAGCCTAAATGCGTGTCAGCGGTGTGTAAAATTTTAAATTCCGATTTTTCAATTGTATAAACCGTTGCTTTTTCCATGTAAAAACCCGAATATCCTTGTTGATTTCATTTAAAGTTGTATGATTGTATATTGTCTCGCCTTATTTTATAATAATGGCTTCTGTCAATTTGAGCTCATGTTATTTTTTTATTTATTATTTTTTATATGACCCGGGATTTTTATTTTGTATCGCTAAATTCAATCTTCTAACGGCGTTTTTTTGAATTTGGCGAAGAACCATTCCGGGGGAAGATTTTATACCGCCGGGAATGGTTTTTCCCCTCAAGATGGAATCAAAAATACAATCTTGTGTGTTTGATTCGGCATCCGCCAAAGTATATCCGAATCCGACAAATTCCGCAAAATGCGCGTCGCTGCCGCCGACTTGAGGCATCCCGATTTTTTGGGCTTCTCTTGCGGCTTTTTGATTGGAATATTGAAAAAGACATTTCGAGTTGAAAGTTTCCGCGGCGTCGGCACCGCTTCCTTTTAAATATCCGAGTCCGTGAGCCGCTTTTCGGTACGGGTGAGCAACGATTGAAACGGCGTTTAAATCGCGTGCGAGATCCGTCGTTTCTTCGGGAGTCATCAATGCTGGTATTTTTTCGGTGACGCCCAGAACCAAAATATGCCCTTTGGACGTGCTGACTTCCGTTCCCGGAATGACGATGAGATGTCCGTATTTGTCCGGATTTTCCTTAACCAATTCCGCGGCTTTGAAACCCCCTTTGATTTCGTCGTGGTCGCAAATGGCGATGCCGTCTAAGTTTTGAGAAATCGCGGCGTTTAAAATGTCTTTAAGCGACGCTTTGGAATCCCGAGAATATTTGGAATGAATGTGAAAATCGTATTTGAACATAGTAATGGATTGGCGTTTTCATTATATATTTTTATAGTTTTTGCGGACGTTTTTTTAATATAACAGAATCACAAAGATAAAAAATACATAAAAATACATAAAAATACATAAAAATACATAAAAATACATAAAAATACATAAAAAATTGAATAAATGATTTATCTTAAATTTTTTGATTAATACTTTCACCCCGCTTGTTTGACCTTTATATGTTTCCGTGTTGTTTTTAGAATTGTTCTTACAATTAAAAAAAGAATCCAATATGTCCGGGTGAAAATTATGTCCATTGAAATCGAATCGGAATTCTCTGAAATCATAAAAATCGGAGGAGAAAAATATCGTCAAATCTCTCTTTTGGAAGCGGAAGGCATCCAAACGTCTTTTGCCGTTTGCGATAGAGGTATTTCATATATTCCGTATGTCCGTTTGGAAAACGATACGGATGAAATGGAAAGTCCTCATGCTCTTTCTTTGAAACCGGATGAATTGATTCAATTCCACAAAGATCCCGACTACGAAGAAGAAACGCAGTCCTTTCAAAGTCGAGGATACGGCGGCGCATATGACAACTTATGCGACAGCACTTGCGCTTATGGCAACGCTTATGACGGAACATATGGCGGCGCATACGACGGCGCCTATGACAGTTTGCTTCCGTATGATTATGAGACGGATGTCGTGGACGCTTTAAATTTGGATGAGCAAATCGCAAATTATGCGGCCGACTCTTGGGAATTTGTATCCGTGACCGAAAGTATCATTCTCTTTCAAAAACCGAAATGGGAAGTTTAAAACTTAAAACGAAATAAAAACTAAAAAATAAAAATTATTTGCATTTATCTTTCGCGGTAAATTTAAGAGCACTCGAATTTATCGCGATTGATTCCTCCGACTTTGCCAAAGGTCAAAAAAACGAAATAAAGCGAAATATCCGCTTTGAAAATGTGTGAAATAAGGATTCGACCCTCTTTTTTGCCGGAAGCGTGTGAACTTCCGGTGAATCCTTAAATCAAGATCAATCGGATGAAATAAAATTAAATCAAAATCAAATTAAATCAAAATCAAATTAAATCAAAGTCAAATTAAATCAAAATCAAATTAAATCAAAGTCAAATTAAATCAAAGTCAAATTAAATCAAAGTCAAATTAAATCAAAATTAAATTAAATTAAAGAGGATTTATTCTTCCGAATAGTAATAATCCCCTTTCTCCTTTTGTTCGCGGTCCAGTCGAGACATCGAGTTGTTGACGCGCGGGCGCTTTGTTTCTTCGTCGCGGCGGAAGGTGATGTTTAAATTGGAAAGGAATTTATTCATCCCGTTTTTCATTCCGGTCGGCGCGTTTGCAAAACCGTATTTGGACGGTTCTCCTTCAAAGACGATTAAGCGCTGGCTGATCATGTCAATCATATAAATGTCGTGGTCGACAACCATCGCGGTTTTGCTGTTGCTTTCCGCAAAACGGGTGATGACGCGCGTCACAATGGCGCGCTGCTCGACGTCTAAGTGAGCGCTCGGCTCGTCTAAGATGTAAAAGTCCGCTTCTCGGCTGAGACAGGCGGCGATTGCCACGCGCTGAAGCTCGCCGCCGCTCAAATCGGTTAAATAACTGTCGTATAATTTATCCAGACGAAGCGGCCTTGCAATTTCCGTTTCATAGTATCCGGTTCCGAATTTGTCGGCGACTTCCATTAACAAATCGCGGACACGAATTTCGGCTTCGGCTTTGATATATTGCGGTTTATAAGAGATGGTCACATCAATTCCGACGGCGCCCGTATCGGGTTTTATTTCGCCGGCCAAAATTTTAACAAAAGTGGATTTGCCGGTTCCGTTCGGGCCGACAATTCCGAGAACTTCTCCTTCTTTGACGCTGCCGCCTTTGGCTTCCATTGAAAAAGTGTCGCCAAACGCCTTTGAAAAAGAGTCGTAAGAAAGAATCGTTCGAACGTCGGCGCCTTCTTTGGGCGGATGCGTTTCAAATCGGATGGCTTCGTCGCGAATGCGAATGTTTTCTTCAGGCAAATAACCTTTAATGTATTGATTGATCCCGATTCGAACGGATTTGGGCATTGTCATCACACCGTATCCGGCAGGAGTGCCGTATGCCAAATGAACGGTGTCGGCCAACATGTCTAAAATCGCCAAATCGTGCTCAACGACCAAAACGGATTTGTTTTTTTCTTTGGCCAAATCTTGGATTAAACGAGCGGCATTGATTCTTTGGTAAATATCCAAATAAGAGCTGATTTCGTCAAAGAAATAAAAATCCGCCTCCTTGACGATACAAGCCGCAATCGCAACTTTTTGGAGTTCTCCTCCGGAAAGCGCGCCGATGTCGCGGTCCATGATATCTTTCATTTCCAATCTTTCAACCACTTCATCCAAACGTCCGCTTGAATTGGCTTTTTGAAGCAAATCGGCCGATTTCCCTTTAAACGCTTTTGGAATCAAATCGACATATTGCGGTTTTTGAGAAACTTTCAATTTTCCGGAGGAAGCCGCTTTAAAATAGTCGCCGAGCGCCGTTCCGGAATAGTGTTCCAAAACGTTTTCCCAGCTCGCTTCGCGCTCCCCGAAATTCGGAATCAACGCTCCCGAAAGGATTTGGACAGCCGTACTTTTACCGATGCCGTTGGGACCGAGGATGCCGGTGACTTTGCCTTGTTGCGGCACGGGTAATCCGTAAAGCGCAAATCCGTTTTGCCCGTAGCGATGTGTCGGATATTCCAATGATTCGGGAAGCCCGATAATCATAATCGCGTCAAATTGGCATTTTTTAACGCAAATGCCGCACCCGGAGCAAAGAGATTCCGTAATGATTGCTTTTCCGTCCTCTTCGCTGAATAAAATCGTTTCGTCGCCCGTTCGAACGCGCGGACAATATTTGTAACACTCTTTACTGCATTGGCGCGGCTGACATTTGTCCTTATTTAAAACAGCTATCCTCATAATATTCTTCCTTGAAAAGCAATCTGTTTTTGAATTTTGAAATAATAGATAATAAATGATTTTGATTTGAAACAATAAATAATATTAAAGATTTTGATTCTACCGGACCGGATTGTCAAAAGGCGGTTTGAAGTTAATAAATATGATGGAATGAAAGACGTTTCGTTTAAACAGGGGATTTCCGGAAAAAGAAAAAAGGCCGGCGGTGCCGGTGAGCGGTTCAAAGAAGGGAAGTGTTCAAAAGAATCGTCCAAGTCACGATGCAATAAATCAAAACAAGAAATTCAATGCCAAACCAGCTTTTCCAGTCCAAAAGCTTCATGTCAATTTTTGTAATCGGGAAGATGAGTCTTCGTTGGATATAATATGTGAAAATTAAAATCAGCATCAAGACAATAAACCAGGGAAGTTTCGTTTCTTCGAGGGTTGCGCCGCCCAAAAGAAGATAGCCGGCAAAACCGCAAATTATTCCCAGAATCGTGGCGACCGCGGTTCGAATCAAGCTTTCTTTATACATACGTTTCTTCTCATCCGGCGTCTGCTCGATTTTTCCGTCCGGACCGATATGATATTCGGAGACCGTTTTTTCGGATTTTGCCGGCTCAAGCTCAACCGTATCCGCCATATTTACCGATTTTTTATTTCTTTTTGCCATTTAATCCCACGTTCCTGAAATACATCAAGTCATTTTTGAATTTTTTTATCATTTGAAGTTTGTCTTAGTTTAGATAATATTTCATATTTAAACCCGTTGACGATTTGAATTCGGAAGTAAAAATAAAGAAACATATATAATAGATATTAATGATAGATAAAAAAACATAATTTTTTAAAGGAAAACTTAAAAGAAAAATCCGACGAACAACCGGATTTTTATTTTTGGCTACCGATTTGTTTTTGGTTTCCGACAATATTTTGAATTTGGTTAATGGAAAACGCTTTAAAACCGTTTTGTTCCAAATGTTTTGCAAATTTATCTGTTTTGGAGCTTTGATTGGGGTGGTAAACGATTGTGATTTTCGGGCAAACGTCTTTAACCATTTGCGTTAAGCCGTTGACGTCTAAATGGTCGCTGATTCGAATATTTTCAAAGGGGGAGTCGCTGCGACACGTTAAGATATATTTTTGCGTTGTTTTTTCGACATAGGAAAGCTGATGAACCGGGACGATGGAGACATGGCAATCTTCGGTTTCAAAACATTTCAGCTCGCCGGCGCCCGAGACAAATTTCTCCGTTAAAGTCATTGTTTTTTGCGTCATGGCGATGGGTCCGTTGTATCCCATTTCTCGAATAATGGATACGGCTTTTTGGGATTTTCCAAATTCGTAAGCGCCAAAAGCCACTTTTGATTTTCCGATGTGGGATAAAACGGCTTCGTGAAGACTTTCAATATCGTCTTTAAAATAACATCCGGGATCATCGGGGTCGCCGTAACTGGCTTCCGTTAACAATACGTCGCATTTCGGCAAATCGGACGAATCTTTCACATCGCCCGTGACCAAAATTTTAAAACCGTTTTCATTCTCCCAAAAAAAGGCGGTTGAGCCGGGGGCGTGCGCGACATCAAACGTACGCACTTTCGTGCCGCAAATGGAAATGGTTTCTCCGACTTCAAAAATATTTCCTTTATACTCCTTTTCATAACGAATTTCCAAGGCTTGCGCCGTTTCTTTGGAGCACCACGCTTTTTGAGAAAGCATCGCCGATTTCCCGTAATGATCGGAATGCGCGTGCGTAATCAAATAAGCGTCCGGCTCAACGTCCGTTTTTAAAAGACGCGTCGTATCCACGCCGAATGTCAGCATATCCCCGCCGGCCGATTTAAATCGGATAAAAACATGCGGTTTTAATCCTCCGACTTTGTTTTCATGTCGAAAAACAACAAACCCCAAATCCGCTAATTCTTTTGAGTAAACCATTTTCAATCAATCAATTAATATTTTTAATGCTTGGAAAGCCTCTTCCGTATTAAATGTTTTTTAAGATTTTGAATAATATATAACAGGTGAAACAAAAAAAATAAAAGAAGAGAGAAAATAAAAATTAAAAAAGAGGAAACAGAAGTGAAACGGAAAGGAAAAAACAAAAATAAAAACAAAAATAAAAACAAAATAAAAATAAAAAGGGAAAAATAAAAAAGAAAAATAAAAAAGGAAACAGAAATGAAAACAAAAAAGAAATAAAAAATTAAAAAAAAAGAAGAAATGAAAACAAAAATAAAAAAAGATGAAAGAAAAAGATGAAAGAAAAAATGAAAGAAAATAAATGAAAGAAAAAAATGAAGACAAAGATAAAAAAATAAAAAAGATGAAAATGCGTTTGGACATTAACCCAAACGTGCGATTCTCATCATTGCGACGACCGGAACGCCGTCAATTTCATCAAAGCCGACTTTATCCACCAAAACGGCGACGGCGATGGGATTGCCACCGGCGGCTTTTGTTTGAGCAATCACGTCCGTTAAAGTGCGCCCGGACGAAATGACGTCATCGACGATAACACAATTTTTCCCGTTGACTTCGGAGAAATTTCGGCTGAATGCGCCTTTGGATTCCGTCGTTCCGATGTCGAATTTAATTTTTTTGGAATAATAAACCGTAAACTCGGAGTCCATTTCACCGGCCATAAAACTGGCGACGGGAACCCCGCTTGAAGAAACGCCGACGATGACGTCGATATACTCTTTTTCCGCAACCGAAATTTCCAAAACCATATCGCATAGAATTTGAGCCGTGCAACGAAGACGTGTGGCGTTTTGACCCAGAGAGCTCCAATTTACGGAAATATCTTTAGGAACGATTCCGTCCGGACTTTGTTTTTTATTGGTCAAAAGCCAAATAACCGTCTCGGTCGAAATATTTAACTCGTCTGCGATTTGACCGGTCGTCAAACCGCTTTGCTGCAATTCATCCGTTTTTTGAGATAAAAAGTCTATTTTATTCATTTTAAAACACCGACAACAATTGAATGATTCATAGAAAGTAAACGTAATTTAAATCCTGATTTATGATTAAACCTTCAGTACCGATTTACATTTTAATACTTACATTAATACCGATTTACATTTTAATACTTACATTAATACCGATTTACATTTTAATACTTACATTAATACCGATTTACATTTTAATACTTACATTAATACCGAT
>JAVESN010000055.1:0-11247 GCA_034006575.1 Methanimicrococcus sp. | reverse complement strand
TTTATGGAAATATTGTTATCTTTTTTAGGGAGAAATGAAGTCAAAAATAAAAGTATAAAGAAAATAAAATAAAAGAATAAAGCATTAAAAGAGAGAAATATTAAAAGAATTGAATATTTAAAAAATAAAAAGAGGAATAAAAGAAAAAATAAAAATAAGGAATAAAAGAAAAAATAAAAAAAGTAATAAAAGAAAAAATAAAAATGAAATGAAATGAAATGAAAATAAAAAGAGGTGAAAGATTAAGAATTTCAAAACGAAGAAAGGATCCGGGGGAGGAAACAAGAAAACATCAAACAAATTTAAGATATGATATAAATATGATATAAAAGACAATATTTAAAAGAAGAGTCAATATTGTTAAAAAATGTTAAAAACAGTTTCATCATTTAATCAAAGACGGTTCTAACTTTAAAAAACAATTTGCGGCTATCAGACCGGCAACCCTTTGTTTATCTTCGGAATTTAAACCTTTTTTCGCGGATATATTCCCATGATATTTGTTATCCGGCGCGGGGCTGCGCTCGTAAGAAAAGCATTCATCCGCAGAAGGCGTAGAACATATTTCATCCAACTTCTTTGTACAAAAATTCCATTGTTTTAACGAATCAAACATGCAACTTTCAATATTCGCTTTCAATATTCGTTTTCAATATTCGCTTTCAATATTCGTGCAGAAATAAGATTACATATTTTAAGATTATTTCAATTATGGTAATTTACCGGATTGTTTTGCGATCTTTTTATCTTCGGATTTAACACGACGCTCTAATTTTTTAATATCTTCTTCGGGCGGAAGGTCTTCCGGTTTAATTCCTCGCTGATCAAGCATTTTGCGAACACTTTCATTGTTTTGGATATGTTCCTCTGCAATTGCAGGTCTCCCATAAGATCATCTTGAGTTACATTATGATTTGTAATTTCAGTTGCTAAATTTTTCGCGGCAATCGTTAAAGTGGGAAGAAAATCGGCAAGAGGACGTGTTTGAGTAATGCCGTATTTTTCTTTCATTTCTTTCGTCGTATACCCTCCAAATAATGCTGCATCACCCATTGAACGAATACGGCCAAACCCTGCGTCATCCACACCCCGTTCATAAATATTTTGAGAAAGAGTTTTTTCAGCTTCTTTTAGTTGCTCTCTTGCTTCCACCCTATCTTGAAGATGTATCCGATCTTCAATTAATTCTTGTTTACGAGTTTGGATGGCAAAATAACTCTGTGCAAAGGCAATGCTTTCTTTACGTGGGTCTCCGTTTTGAGAAATCAAATAACATGCGTATCTTGTGAGCATAAAATCGTCAATGGGTCGTTCTGCATCCTTTCCAACTGTGATCATTTTCGTGACGTCGCGAAAATGATCATTAGGTCCGACACCTGTTGATTCACAAGATATGATAGCTTTTTTTATAACGGCCTGAAAATTCTCCCAACGAGAATAACCCAGCAATCTCATAAGGTCTCGAGCAAACCAAAACTCTACATTTTCATTTGGTGTAAGCTGACTATTGAATCAAAATTTTCCGTCATCTGTTCAATTTCTTCTTTTTTCATTAAAAAAACTCCTTTTTTTGCGTATATGACTTGATTTTCGTGCAAAACCTTTCATTTATATAAAATATACTTTAAAGATTCATCTTCGTCATACCAATTAATAAACAACTCTTGAAAAAGAGCGGGAATTTCAGTATCCGACATCAAAATGAGCGGGAACAAAAGTTGTAAAATGACCTGCTTCAACGGCATTTTATCATAAATATATCTTTGCGCCTTCTCCAAGGGCATGTGAAAAACTTATATTGCAAAACTCTAAATGAACTCAATCATTAATCAATCGTTAAACAATCATGATTCGCGGAATAATATATTATATATTTCCCCAAAGAAACCATGCGCCGAAAATGTATAATGCCATAAGAGTGACACAATTTATTCAATAAAATGGACCATAATTTCCAAAGCTTATAAATTTTAGGATAATGTTAAAAACCCGATATTAGACTAATTGGAAAATTATAAAAATAAAATAATATTCGAATCCGCCGACAAGCGGCATTTTCTTTTCCTTTCCGTTTTTAAAAATAAAAAAAGGTCGGAGCGGAATTAATATTCCGGTTCCATCCCGTCAATCGTCATAAAGGACGATTCCATTTCCTTTTTCTTTTTCACGCGGTCCTTCTTATCCTTTTCCATGCCGATCGCCTGAATCGCGCCCTCGTAAAGGGATTCCAGCTCCTCGGCGGAGTTGAGCGTCAAAACGCAAAGCGCCTCGGGCAAACTGCCGTTCTCGACGATGACCCCTTTAAAAACGTGGCCGATCGCGCCTGAAAGTTTCTCAACCTCGTTTGAAATCTCTTCCATGCTCAAATACTTCTTATCTCCTTTAAGAATAATCATCGCACGGCCGCCTTCTTTGTAGGCGTCGGTTGAAAACAGCAAACCCCGCGGAGAAATACAATTCTGAATCACGGTTCGAATGGACATCTCGTTTTCCGCTTTGTAATACCCGATTGTCGCCAAACCCGCCCCGCCGCTCATCACCGTCTTAAAGTCGCCCAAGTCCGTGACCATCATCATCTCGCTGTCAAGCGAGTCCATCAAAAACAAAAGACGCTTCGCAATCATGCTGTTAATCCCGTCATAAGCGTCCAAAACGCTTCCGCCGATGGTTTTCAAATACTGGTTGTCGGCCAAAATAATCCCGTCGCACGGACCTTCCCTTAACTCTTTTAACATAAAAGCCGCGTTTTGCAAATAAAGCGTCCCTTCCTCCCGAAACGGCAAAACTACGAGCGCGTAGACCGGAAAATTGTGATTTTTCTTAATCTCCTCAATCAAAGGCGGCGTAAACGAAGAACCCGTTCCCCCCGATGCCGAAGTGATCACAAAAGCCACGTCAAACGACCCGCGGTCCTCAATCGCTTTTAAAATATTTCCCCTTTGCTGCTCAAAAACTTCCTTGCCGATATTGCGGTTCGCCCCGACCCCGTGAAGATTTTTGATATGAAGCCGGTCCTTGGCCTTGGTAAACTTCATCTCCTTCAAATCGTTAATCGCCGTATTGATGGCAAGCGTTTGAACATTGCTCTGATAACTGTGTTTTGAAAAATATTTCGCAAAACCGCCGCCGGCCTCCTTGACATTTGAACCGCGATTCATCGCGTGTTTGTTAACGGCGTCTAAAATTCGATTGCCGCATTGGCCGTTTCCGACAAGTAATACATTCAGCAAAATAAAATCCTCCGATAAAATAAATTAAAAATCTGATTAAAAACGACAAAAGTCATAAGTTTTTTAGTATAAATGAACGAATCCGTAATAACTCATATACTTCATGAGTATTAATTTCCGCCTATATATTTGTTCGTCTCCCCCAATTCCACACCCATGAGCACACCCGATACCCCTAAAAAAAGTAAAAAAGTAAAAATGAATTCAAAAAAAATTCAAAAAACTCAAAACTTATACTCTTTATGCCGCTTCCAAAGGAAAAACGCGACGGCCGCAATTAAAATAACCGGAATGGCGACCAAATACCAATACTTAAACGCCGTCGTGATGGTCGCGTTTTCCGTTGCGCTGTACGTCACCGTATGAAGCAAACCGGTTTTATTGCTCCCATTGTAATTGTAACTGTACGTAATCGGCACCTCATAAAAACCCTCGGCCGTTGCGGAAAGTTCATACTCGATGATCTTTTGATTGTTCGGCATGATTTGGTCAATGTAAAGAGATCCCGTAGTCCCGTTGATATCTTTCCCGCTCACGGTTGCTCCGTCCGGCAAACCGAAATCGATACTCACGTACTGCGCCGGCATCGTCCCGGTATTGCGAATCGTAATCGTTCCCGCAATCTTTGAGCGCGTTTGATAATCCACAACATTTTCGCGCGGCGGAGACGTGTTAAAAGTCAACGCCGCCAAATCGCTGACAAAAAGAGTCACATTGTCGCTTTGCGTATAATTATACTTCGTCCCAAGCGCGTTCTCCCCCACCGCCGTCGCCTTCTGCAACTTATACTCCCCCGGCTCGACCGCCTTTAACTGATACACCAAATACGTACTGTTCGTATTCTTATGAATCGACTGATTGATCGTATTATTAACGGAAACGTTGGACATCAAAAACCCTTCCTGATACGGATCCGTAATCGTCACGTTTTTCGCGTCATAATCCCCTGTGTTGCTCACGTAAACCATCACCGTCACAACGTCGTCCACCGACATATCCACGGAAGGCGTCACCACTTTTGTAATCGTCAAATTCGGTTTTCCCGCCCCCGTCGCGCTGCTATGTCCCCCTTCGATGTATCCCGAATTCGTGACCTCCGCGTTGGTCCACATTTCCAACCGAACTTCATTGTATCGGCCGATCTCCCTGAAATCCAAAACCCGAACCGTATAATTGCCGTCGGCCGCGCTGAAGCTCATCGTCTGATTCAACGACAGCTTCGTCCCGTTCAAACGCGTCCACGAATCGTTTTTCCACTCATAAATACTGATGGAAGCGTTTCCCGAGGTGTTGCTGCTGTTGCTTTCATCCTTGCTGACGCCGATAGAGCCGGCTTCAATGATGATATTGTTAATCATATAGCCGTCGCTGCCTTCAATCCAATCGTCTTTTTCCCACGCGGCCGCCGGTACCATGACCGCCGCGATAAGCAATGCAAAAAATAAACCTTTTGCACCCCATTTCATTAAACTCACGAATCGTCCCTCTTGTTATTGATTGAATACATTTTTGATATAATTAATTGATTATGCTAAAAATCCCGCTCATTATTTAATATTTTGGATAATTCGATAAATGCCGCAACGGACCCGAACACCGATTATGATTTCAACACATCCAAGCCCACATCAATCCACCTCGCGTCATTCGTAACCGCGCTGAGCGATATCACGTCAACGCCGGTCGTCGCGTATTCCCCCAAATTCTCCATTTGAATGCCCCCCGAAGCTTCCAACAAAACCTTTTTTCGAAGGCCCCTCTCCTCCAAAAGAACGATAACTTCCCGAATCAAAGCCGGACTCATATTGTCCAACAAAACGATGTCTGCGCCCAGCTCGGCCGCCCGCGCCGCCTGCTCAATCGTATCGGCCTCCACCTCGATTTTTTTACAAAACGACGCTGACCGCTTCGCCTCCAAAAACGCGTTTTCAAGGCCCGCAATCTCAATATGATTGTCCTTAATCATCACCAAATCCGACAAACTTTGCCGATGGGAATCTCCCCCCCCGTCAACGACCGCCTTTTTCTCATACTTGCGAAGCCCCGGCGTCGTCTTTCGAGTCGCCGCGATTTTGGGCGCGCGCGCTCCCGCCGCTTCCCCGACGATTTGAACATACCGATTCGTATTCGTCGCGATGCCCGACAAATGCGATATAAAGTTTAAAACCAAACGCTCCGCCCTTAAAATCGAAACGGAGTCCCCGCTCAATTCAAATATGACATCCCCCTTCTCGGCGCGCTCCCCGTCGTTTTTCAGAATCGCGTAAGAAATTCCCATATATTCCAAAATCGCCGCCGCGACCTCAACCCCGGAAAGAACGCACTCCGCCTTGGTAAAAATAACGGCGCGAACGCTTCGGCGCCCGACCAGAGTGCAGGACACATCCTCCTCTCTCAAATCCTCTTCAAGAAAATATTCGATTTCTTTTTGAAATATCATATTAAAAAACCCGCGTCTTAAATATTAAATCTCATACTCCTACGTCTCAAACATATTAATTCGTTTTTAAATTAATAATTTATTCTATAACTATAAGCTCAAATTCATTTATTTATTCCCCTCCCTCTCTCCAAAGCAAAAGAGATAAATAATGACGAAAGAAAATAACGAAAATAAAATTCTGTTGACAAACCATGATTTTGTTAAATGTATAAAAAAAGAGGGCTTTTCTATGATTCAAATCGGAGTGATCGGATGCGGTTTTATCGGCTCTCAAATCTGTCGGGCGATTGATTTGGGAATGGTTTCCGCCAATCTTTGGGGAATATTTGATTTCTCAAACGAAAAAACAACCGCCGTCTTAAAAGAATTAAAAAACGCCGCCCCGAAAATCTGCACCCCGGAAGAATTAATCGGCTCCTGCGATTTAATCGTCGAATGCGCGTCCCAAGAAGCCGTTTTAAAATACGCGCTTCCGACGCTTCAAAACGGCGTCGACTTAATGGTGCTCAGCGTCGGCGCGTTTCAAAACCCCGAATTTTACGACCAAATTAAAAAAGCGGCCGCCGAACACAACTCAAAAGTCTACATCCCGTCCGGCGCCATTGCCGGAACCGACGGATTAAAGTCCGCCGCCGCCGGAACCCTGACGTCCGTCTCGGTGACGACGAGAAAACCCGTCTCGGGCTTGGCGGGATCCCCCTATCTGATTGAAAACGGCATCGACCTTTCCCGAATCAAAGAGCCCCTCTTGATATTCAAAGGCCCCGCCGCCGCCGCCGTCAAAGCGTTTCCAAAAAACGTCAACGTTTGCGCAACCGTCAGCCTGTGCGGCCTCGGATTTGACCAAACGCTCGTTCAAATCATCGCCGACCCCACCATTCAAGAAAACATCCACGAATTGGAAGTCTGCGGCAGTTTCGGACACATGAAAATGACCATTGAGAACAAACCCTCCCCGGAAAACCCTAAAACCAGTTACTTGGCCGCGCTCTCCGCGCTCTCAACGCTCAAAAACATCACCGACCCGATTCAAATCGGAGTCTGACAAATCCAAAAAAAAGGGATGAACATTTTAAAAACCGCCCTTTTCACATAACGAAATCGTTTAATAGAACGAACAGAATTGAATCTTTTCAACAATTTGGGGATTTTTATGAAGAAGGATGAAATGATTCGGCAAATTTCCGAATTAAAAAAAGAAAAAAACGCCGTTCTTTTAGCGCACAATTACGCGCGCGCCGAAGTCCAAGACATCGCGGATATCGTCGGCGACTCGTTTGCCTTAAGCCAAGCCGCCGTCTCCCTGGACGCGGACATGATTGTTTTTGCGGGCGTCCGTTTCATGGCCGAAAGCGCCCACATCTTATCGCCGCAAAAAACGGTCCTCCTGCCGGACGCGGATGCCGGATGCCCGATGGCCGACATGATAACGGCAGACGCCCTGCGCCGAGCCAAAGAGCAATACCCAAACGCGGCCGTCGTCTGTTACGTCAACAGCTCCGCCGCCGTCAAAGCGCATTCTGACGTCTGTTGCACCTCCGCAAACGCCGAAGAAGTCGTCTCCGCTCTTTCCGAAGAGGAAATCCTGTTCGTCCCCGATAAAAATCTCGGACACTACGTCTCCACCCTGACGGATAAAACCGTTCACCTCTGGGACGGATTTTGCCCGATTCATCAGCAAATCACAAAATCCGACGTCTTATCGGCAAAAGCGATGTACCCAAACGCCCTCTTCTTAGCGCACCCCGAATGCCGCCCCGACGTTTTGGAAGAAGCGGACGGCATCTTCAGCACGGCCGGCATCATCAAATACGCAGCCGCCTCAAATCATGAAGAATTCATCATCGGAACCGAACAGGAAATGATGCACAAATTAAGAAAAGACAGTCCCGGCAAATCCTTTTACCCGGTGTCCAAATACGCCTATTGCTCCAACATGAAAATGGCGACGCTTCCGTCCATCCTAAACGCCTTAAAAACCGAGACGACAAAAATCACGGTCCCGGAAGAAACGCGTGTCCGAGCCAAAAAAGCGTTGGACCGAATGTTAGAAGCCGTCCCAAAATAACAAAAAAACCGGCGATTGAATATGAAAGCGATTCAAAAAATCCGCACCTGCCTGGAATTGATGAGATACAAAAACGCGGCGATGGCCGGAATCTCATCGATTGCCGCGGTTTTTATCGTCGCGTCCATTTTAAACTACTCCCTCAACGGAGACCTCTTCTATAACCTGCTCCACCTTTTTTATATTTTCATCATGGTCTTTTTGGCCACCGGCGCCGGCAACACTCTTAATGATTATTACGACATTGAAATCGACCGCGTAAACAAACCCGCCCGCCCCCTCCCGTCCGGCCGAGTCACCGTCAAAGAAGCCGTTTATCTGACGATTATTTGTTTCTCGGTCGCGCTCATCATCGCGTTTTTAATCAACACGATTGCCGGCATCATCGGCTTCATCAACGTGTTTATATTGATATGGTACGCGAAAAAATTAAAGCGAACGATTCTTCTGGGCAATCTCTCCATCGCGTATTTGACGGGCTCGACGTTTTTATTCGGCGCGTCCTTTTTTGGAACGAACGGAATAATCGTCATGTTCCCGCTCTTCCTCTTGGCGTTTTTAGCGACCGCCGCGCGCGAAATCGTCAAAGACATCGAGGACATCAAAGGAGACGCCGTTGACGGCGCCGTCACGTTTCCGATAAAATACGGCGAAAAGAAATCAATCGTGCTGGCGGCGCTTTTCGGATTCTCGGCGGTTTTAATGAGCCCGCTCCCCTACGTCATGAGAATCCTGACGGTTCATTATCTCTACGCCTTGATATTCGGAATCCTTTGCTTCCTCCTCGCGATTTCGTCGCTTTTCAAAAAAGAGTACGCCCAATCCTCCAAATATTTCAAAATCGCGATGTTTTTAGCGTTGGCGGCATTCGTCGTCGGTTTGTTTTAAAAAAACGCGACGTTTTAAATTGTCATCTCTCCCCGACGAGAAAAAGAACGACAATTATATTTATCAATATTTAACGGTTTTATGAACAAACAATTAAAAAATAAAATGAATAAAAACAAAATATCGGAGTTATCTATGACAAAAGAATATATGCTCGGCAACGCGGCCATCGCGCGCGGCGTCCGAGAAAGCGGCGTCGGCGTGGTTTGCGGCTATCCCGGAACCCCGTCTTCTGAAATCGTTGACATCTTGCGCGCCCAAAAAGACCGCGACTATTACGCGGAATGGTCGGTGAACGAAAAAGTCGCTCTGGAAGTGGCCATCGGCGCCGCTTTTACCGGAAAGCGCGCCATCGTTACCATGAAACACGTCGGCCTCAACGTCGCCGCCGACCCCCTCATGACGGTCTGTTTCGCCGGAACCAAAGGCGGATTAATCATATTGGCGGCGGACGACCCCTCCTTTCACTCCTCTCAAAACGAGCAGGACACGCGCCGCTATGCGCAATTCGCGCAAATTCCCTGTTTTGATCCGGCCACCGTCCAAGACGCCAAAGACATGATTCCGTACGCGTTTGACTTTTCCGAGCGCTTTGAAACCCCCGTCATTTTCCGCCCGACCACGCGCATCAGCCACGGCAAATCCGGCGTGGAGCTCGGAGAAATCAAGCCCGATGCCAACCCCGCGGACTTCGTCAAAGATCCGAGCCGCATGGTCATGATGCCTAATTTCGCCCGCGTTCGCCACGGTGTCGTTCTTGAAAAACAAAAAGAAATGACGGATGCGCTTGAAACTTCCCCCTGGAACGTTTTGGAGCTTTGCCCCGATTCAAAAATCGGCGTCGTCTCCTCGGGAATCGCGTCCGTTTACGCCAAAGAAGCCCTTCACGCGCTCGGCATCAACGCGTCGTTTTTAAAAATAACCGCGTATCCGGCGCCCGATAATTTAATCCTGCAAATTCTGGCGCATTGCGACAAAGTCCTGGTCATAGAAGAATTGGAGCCGATTGTGGAAGACCGCGTTCGCATTTTGGCGCAGCAGCATCAACTCAAAACGGAAATTCTCGGCAAAAACCCGGTTCCGCGAATCAATGAATTAAATTTTGAAATTTGCCGAAACGTTTTGGCGGTCGTTTTTAAGGATTTTGTCGACCCTTCCTCTCCCGCGCTTTCGGACTCGAAAAAGTCTCTTGCGCTTTCTGCGGAATTATCGGAAATCATTCTTCCCCCCCGCCCCCCCGCGCTTTGCGTCGGCTGCTCCCATCGCTCCGCGTTTCAAGCGATGAAAGAGGTGTTCGGCAAAAACGCCGTATTCCCAAGCGACATCGGCTGTTACACGCTCGGCATTCACAGCGGCGCGGTGGACACGACGATTTGCATGGGCGCAAGCATCAGCATGGCGTCCGGAATCGCGCATGCCGGGGAAAAGAAATCGGTTTGCTGCACAATCGGAGATTCGACGTTTCTTCACACCGGCGTCAATTCGTTGATGAACGCGGTTTACAACCAAGCGAAAATGATGGTCGCGATTTTGGACAACCGAATCACCGCGATGACCGGCCATCAGCCGAATCCGAACACGGGATTAACCGCCGTCGGCGTTGACTCTCTTCCGGTTTCGCTTGAAGCGGTTTGCGCGGCGGCCGGCGCTCAATTTATCCGAACGGTTGACGCGTACGATTATGAAGCGTTAAAAACCGCGTTTCGGGAAGCGAAAAACTTTGACGGCGTTTCCGTTGTAATCGTCCAACAAGCGTGCGCCATCGTCGCCCGAAAAGCGGGCGTGCGCCGAAATCTGTTCTCCGTCTCTTCCGAAAAATGCAAAGGATGCCGCAAATGCGTCAATTACGGCTGTCCGGCAATCGAGTTTGATAAAAAAGCGGCGGTGGCCGTGATAAACTCCCAATGTATCGGGTGCGGCGTTTGCGCTCAGATTTGTCCGTTTGACGCGATTTTTGAGGTGAAAAAATGAGTGAAAACAAGTGTTTCGGAAGCGTCCCGAATTCCGGCAAAACCGATATCCGATACGACGTCGTCGTTTGCGGCGTCGGCGGCCAAGGCGCGATTTTGGCGTCCGACATCATCGGGCGCGCGGCCGTTGCCGAAGAGCGCGCCGTCCAAGCGGCCGAGACGCACGGCATGGCTCAGCGCGGCGGCTCGGTTGAAAATCACGTTCGAATCGGAAGCGCCTACGGCTCGCTCATCCCCAAAAAAGGCGCCGACCTCATGATTGCCTTAGAGCCCGCCGAAGCCGTTCGTTACGCCCCCCTCATGAAAGACGGCGGAACGATTATCGTCAACACGACCCCGATTTACCCGTTTACGGTAACGACCGGAAAAGCCGAGTACCCCGACGTTGAAAAAATGCTTGCCGCGCTTTTGAAGTCCTTTAACGTCATAGCCCTGGACGCGACAAAAATCGCGACAAACGCCGGAAACAAACAAGCGGCAAACGTCGTCATGATCGGAGCGGCCTCGAATTTCATCCCGCTTCAAGAGCAAACGTTTAAAGACTGCATCAAAATATTGGTTCCCCCCAAATTTTTAGAGGTGAATTTAAAAGCGTTTGAATCCGGAAAAGAAAGCGTTTGATTTTCTTTTCTTCATTTTTTATTTTTT
>JAVESN010000051.1:0-11703 GCA_034006575.1 Methanimicrococcus sp. | reverse complement strand
AAAAGCGGACGCCCCCATTTTCCGGTATCCCCCGAAATTTTGGAAGCGTCCAATCAAATCATGAGCCACGTTTTCGGGCTGGCGCACGACGTAAACTGCGCCGTTCAACTGCACGTGGAGGACATGACGGAAACGAGTTTAAAAGATATTTCAAACATCGCAAAAAACGCGAAAATGAATTGCGAAAAAATAGTGAACCATCATGCAACGTCCCTTGTCTTCGCCGCCGAATCCGTCGGCATTTACCCGAGCGTTCCGGCCGGCAAAGACAATATTGAAATCGCGCTTGAGCAGGGAAGCCGCTTTTTAATGGAAACGGATTATGTCGACGACCCCGAAAAACCCGGTTTTGTTCTCGGTCCGAAAACCGTTCCGAAAAAAACGAAAAAACTGATTGAAATTTACGGCGAAGAGCCGTTTTGGAAAATTCATCAAGAAAATCCGAGCCGAATTTATGATGTCGATATTGAACTTTGAATAAAAAATCATAAAAATGGCTACCCTTTTTATATTTCGGAAGGGTTTGTTGCATCGAAAGTGTTTTTAAAAAACATGAGAACAGAGAAGATAAAATGAATGAAAAAACCATTTTAGAAAAAGCATCCGAAGCCGGCTTTATGATTAATAAAGAAGCGGTCGATTATTTGGCGGACCGCGAACTGACGGACGAAAGTTTGCAATTTGTTTTTTCAAAAATTGATCTCTCCGTTTTTGTCATTGAAATCAAAGATTTGGAACTCCCGATTTCGGAGTGGGAAAATCAAAACGGTTTTAAAAAAAAGCGCGGGACTGAAAAAGAAAGCGGGATTGAAAGCGGAAACGAAAATGAAAACGAAACAAAAAACGAAACAAAAGACGCTCCCGAAAATTCGTTTTGTTACAAATATTCGTTTGACGAGAATTTGGTGGACGTCTTAGAAGACGTGTCCGAGAAAACGACAAGCGTCGGGGAATACAATCAATTCGTTCAATATTTCAGAGACAGGTATACGCGCATCAGCGAAATGATTCGCTCCCGTGTCAGCGCGCGCCCGATTGAAAGTTTGCCGAAAGGAAAAAATATCAAACCGTTGTCGTCTCGAGAAAGCAATTCGGAAATCACAATCATCGGGATGATTTCGGAGAAAAGCACCACCAACAATCAGCATATTATTTTGGTCTTGGAAGATCCGACCGGAACGTTTCCCGTATTGATCAATCAAAAAGACACCGATTTGATTGAAACGGCGGAAAAACTGGTTTTGGACGAAGTTGTCGGAATCACCGGGAACCTGACGCCGGAAGGAACCATATTAATGGCAAGTAAAATCACGCAACCGGACGTGCCGAACAATTATTCCTCCTACCGCCTGCGCTCGGAAGGATTCGCTCTTTTCATATCGGATATCCATGTCGGCAGCAAAGAATTCATGAAAGAGGAATGGGAAATCTTTTTGGATTTTTTAAACGGGCATTCGGAAAATCCTCAGCTTCAAAAAATGGCGTCCGAAGTCCGATATATTATCGTCGCCGGCGATATTGTGGATGGAATCGGCATTTATCCGGGACAAGATTTGGATTTGGAAATTCCGGAAATTACAAAACAATATGAAGCCACCGCCAATTATTTTAAAAGAATTCCTCCAAATATTCACGTCGTCATCGCGCCCGGCAATCACGACGCCGTTCGCCGCGCCGAGCCGCAAATTACGTTTCCCAAGGAGATTCAAATGTTGTTTCCGGAAAACGTGACTTTTGTCGGAAACCCCGCCGTCATTTCGATTGACGGCATCTGCGTTCACATTTATCACGGTTGCTCCATGGACGATATGGTGGCGAGCATCAAAGGCGTTTCTTACCAAGAGCCGACATCCGGAATGGTTGAAATGGTCAAACGCCGGCATTTGGCACCGACGTACGGCAGCCGTGTTATGATTTCTCCGGAAAAGAAGGATTATTTAATCATCGACAAAGTGCCCGACATCATTCATTGCGGACATGTTCACACCATCGGCGTTCAAAATTACAAAAACATTCTGTTAATCAATTCGGGAACCTGGCAGGCGCAAACGGATTTTCAGAAAAAAGTGAATATTGTTCCCAATCCCGCAAAAGTTCCGTTCGTGGATTTAAAAACAATGCGGCCGGGAATTTTAGATTTTAATATTCCGGAAGATTAAGAAGAATGAAATGAAAAGCGGACACGAGAAACAGAAATTAAAAAACCTGAAACATAAACGAAAAGAGGAAAGGAAAAGAGCAGGAAAAGAAAACGGGAAA
Organism: Methanimicrococcus sp.; assembly: GCA_034006575.1. GTDB lineage: Archaea > Halobacteriota > Methanosarcinia > Methanosarcinales > Methanosarcinaceae > Methanimicrococcus. The sequence continues at coordinate 9,444 of JAVESN010000051.1, read as the reverse complement.
CCGAAATGGAAAATAAAAAAGGGAAAGGGAAAAAAATAAAAAAGAGAAAGAAAAAAATAAAAAAGAGAAAGAAAAAAATAAAAAAGGGAAAGAAAAAAATAAAAAAGGGAAAGAAAAAAAATAAAAAAGGGAAAGAAAAAAATAAAAAAGGGAAAAAAACAAAAAGGGAAAGGAAAAAAATAAAAAAGGGAAAGGAAAAAAATTGAAATGGGAAATGAAAACAAAAATCGAAGCGAAAAAGGAGGGGGTGAAAAATGACGATTGTTGCGTTTGCCGAAAAAAACAAAGCGGCTGAAGAAATCGCCAATATTTTGGGAAAGGGCAATTACAAAAGAAATTACATTGAGGGGATTGCCGTTTATCGTTTTCAAAGAAACGGAGAGGATTGGGCAATTTCGGGGCTTGCCGGGCACATCATGAATTACGATTTTCCGGCGGAATACAACAGTTGGACAGGCGTTTCTCCGGGGGAGCTTTTGGATATTTCTCCGATTAAGCAGGTGACAAAGGAAAACTTCGCGTTTGCGATTGAAAAACTGGCCAAAGAAGCCCGAGTGATTATTTTGGCGTGCGATTATGATCGGGAAGGAGAAAACATCGGTTTTGAAGCCAAGGAAATCGCCGAGCGCGTTTCAAAAGCGCCGATAAAACGCGCGCGTTATTCGACGTTTTCTCAAAATGAAATTGAAAAGGCATTTGACAATCCGGGAGAGCCGGACGCGGCTTTGGCGATGGCGGCTGAAACTCGGCAAATTTTGGATTTAAAAATGGGCGCGGCGTTTACGCGCTATGTCACGCTCTCGGTTCGCGAAAAGGCGTTTACGAAAGAAATTTTATCCATCGGCCCGTGCCAGACCCCGACATGCGGTTTTGTTTATGAGCGCGAAAAACTCATTCGCGATTTTAAACCCAAAGATTTTTGGAAAATTACCGCCGACTTTAAAGCGAAAGGCGGGGATGAAATGGTTTTTACGGGAACGCACCGCGCCGGGCACATCCCCGAAAAAGAAAAAGCCGATGAAATCATGTCGCGGATTAAAGGGGAAAAAACGGGAATCGTTCATCAAAAAACGGTCAAAGAACAAAGTTTGGCGCCGCCGTTTCCGTTAAACACGACGGAATTTTTAAAACGCGCCTCTTCTTTTTTAAACATCAGCCCCGAAAAATCATTGGAAATTGCCGAACAGCTTTACTTATCCGGTTTGACCAGCTACCCGAGAACGGAAACGAACAAGTACGCGGAGGATTTCGATTTTAAAATGATTTTAACGGATTTGGCCAAAAACAACGCGTATACCAAAACGGTTTCGGAGATCATTTCCGCTCCGTCCGGAATTCATTCCAGAAACGGACCCAAAGACGCCAAAGATCACCCGCCGATTCATCCGATTCGCGGCGTTTCAAAAGAAACGGTGGAAAGCATGGTTAAATTGCCGGGCGCGTATGTCGTTTATGATTTGATTTGCCGGCATTTTTTAGCGAATTTGATGCCGCCCGCGATTTTTGAGAAAACGCGTTTGGAAATGAAAATAAAAGATGAAACATTCGACGCGGCCGGCTCCGTTAAGAAAGAATCGGGATGGCTTTTGATTTACGATTACGAAACGAAAAACGATAAGTTTTTGCCCGATATCGATGAGGGCGACAAAACCGATGTCAAAAAGATTCAAAACATCGCGTCCAAAACGGCGCCTCCAAAAAAGCTGACGGAAGCCGAACTTTTGACCTTGATGGATAAAAACGGAATCGGAACGAAAGCGACGGCGCCGACGCATATTGAGACAAATAAAAAACGCGGATATTTTGAGGCGAAAGGAAAAACGCTTTCGATATTGAATACCGGCTATATGCTCATGGAAAGTTTGGACGATTCCGTTCCGATTTTAATTCAGCCCAAAATTCGCGCGCAGGTGGAAGAGTTAATCCAACAAGTAGAGGACGGAAAAATCGAAATGGACGAGGCCGTAGTCACCGGAACCGATTTGATTAAAGAAATGTACGCCGACTTAACGAAAAACAAAGAGCGTTGGGTAACAAAACTCAGCGGTAGTATTAAAACGGAAGCGGCCGAAAGCGATAAAAAGAATTACATCGGGGTTTGCCCGGCTTGCCAAAACGCGCTTCGAATCGTAACAACCGATAAGGGAAGATTTGTCGGCTGCGTCGGATATCCGGATTGCTCTCAAACATACCCTTTGCCAAAAGCGGGCGCACTCACGGCTCAAAGAACGAAGACGTGCCAAAAAGGCGGTGTCGCGGTATTGGACGTCGGCAAAAAATACGAGTGGGCGGTCGGTGTCGGCCCCTGTTTTAATTGCGATCAAAACATCGTTTGCAATCCGCCCCAAATTGTCGGAATGTGTCCGCGCTGCAAAGAAGGGGAGATGCAGTTGATTGAATACAAAGAGGGGCGTTTTTTAAAATGTCTTTCGTGCAGCCACACGCAATCTTTGCCGGAAAAAGGAAGAATGACGATACAGGATCAAAAATGCGAGATTTGCGGGTGGAATCTGTTTCGCGTAAAAGAGCAAAATAAGGACGCGGTTGAGTTTTGCGCGAATCGACGGTGCAAAGCGATTGCTCTTCGAAAAAACGAGAAGGACGAGAAATGAAAAAAAAATGAAAAAAAGAAATGAAAAGGAAGAAAAATAAGTCAAAATGAATCGGTTTTTTTAAGAACCGCCAAAACCGTTTAATTCTTGAAAAGAAATCATTAAGAAGACAAAATGATCATTTTTATTTTTAAAAATTCGCTCAATTTTAAAGATAAAAATAAATTAAAGATAAAAATAAAGAAACGGAAAAAATGCTCCCATGACCGTTCAAGCTCCCGAAATCTCAGATTTTTTTTTGAGATATGAACAAATCATATTCGCCGATGTTGAAACAACAGGCTTGTCCGCCGAGTCCGATCAGATTATCGAGCTGGCGGCGATTCGATATTATCAAAACGGATCCGTTTAGAATGAAACGGAAATCGACCTTTTCATCCGATTGCCTCTCGGCCAAAAGCTTCCCGGTGAAATCGTGGAATTGACGCACATTACGGATGAGATGCTGGAAGAAGAAGGCGTGGATGAAAGCGATGCAGCCGACCGATTTTTAGAATTATTTCATCCGGTGAAAACCCTCATTATCGCGCACAACGCTCAATTCGATTTGTCATTCATTTTAAAAATGCTGGAAAAAGAGAAGAAAACCGTTCCGGCGTCATTTGATGTTTTGGATACGTTTACCGTTTTAAAAGATCGAAAAGCTTACCCGCATTCGTTAAAAGACGCGATTGAATATTACGGGATATCGGGAGTAGAAAACACTCACCGCGCCATTGACGACGTCAGAGCGTTGCGTGAAATTGTCAGGCATATGAAAGCGGAAAGGGACGATTTGGACGATTATATCAATTTAATCGGTGTCCACCGCGTTCACGGTTTGTGGGGAGAAAAGATAAACGGCGTTGCCTATTGCATTCAGTTGCTCGGCTCAAAAACGAAACGTCTGCCGGATTTTTTAAAAGAGGGAAAACGCATTTATGATCCGGAAAAATTAAAAGAAACGCGGCCGCTTAAATTTCAAGAATGAATAAAATAGATAAGTGCGTAAAATAATAAATAAAATAATAAATAAAATAGTAAATAAAATAGTAAATAAAAATAATGATGCGGCATTTCAACAAAACTGCAAATGTAAACCGCAACCAAAACCGCAAATGCAAAAACAAACGGTAAACATAATAAAAAAGCGCCGCGCCAAACAGCGAAACTGTCGGATAAATTATTAAAACTGAAATGAAAAAACGATGTTGTTTTTTGATATTTTTTGGTACGAATCTGCAAGTTTTCGATTATTTTTTGTTTGCCGACGAAAAATGTGATTTTTTATTTGATATCTTTTGGTTAAATCCGCAAATTTCCGATTATTTTTTGCTCGCTCCGCTCACAAAAAAAATCGAAAATTAGCGGTCGTATTTGGGGTTTTCAAACATTCCTTAAATACAGCCCGGAAAAGTTTTTCCGCTGATGCCCTGTCCTGTTTTCAAAAGAAAATCCGCGAAAAATCAGAAATTTCGTTTTTGAAAACATTTTGTTACAGGTGCAAACTCAAAACGTCGACTAAAATGTAAAACAAAAACATTGGCAAAACTGAAAAATAAAAATACGATGCGGCATTTCAACAAAAATCACGCCGCGCCAAACAGCGAAACTGAGATATAATTTTTCAAAAACTAAAAATGAAAAAGGCAGGGTGTTATTTTTTATAGATACTTTTTGGATCCATCCGCAAATTTTCGATTTTTTGCCCGCTTCGCTCACGGAAAAATCGAAAATGAGCGGGGGCGGTGTGTGGAATTTTTCAAAGATTTATCAAATCAAAGTTGAAGTTGAAGTTGAAATTGAAAATACAAAATAAAACGCAGAAACAGAAGAAAATAAAAAAATTAAAATTAAAAAATTAAAATTAAAAAATTAAAAATATTCAATCCGGAAAATTAAGCTGTTATTTTCAAACCGACGATTCCGATTAACAAACATCCGACAAAAATCAGTCTCGGGGCGGTTGTGGGTTCTTTAAACAAAATAATCCCGACAATAACTGCGCCAAGCGCGCCGATTCCGGTCCAAATCGCATATGCGGTTCCGAGCGGCAATGCCTTGGTCGCCTGCGCTAAAAAATAAAAGCTGATAATCATTCCTATGATTGTTACAATCGTCGGATATAATTTTGTGAACCCATCCGAATATTTCATCGAAGTCGCCCATACGATTTCAAAAAGACCGGCGATGAACAGATAAATCCAATGCACTCTCCTTTTCTCCCATATTTTGACGTGTTTTTTCGTATGCTGTTTTTAGGGCTGTTCTTTTATTGTATTATATGAATGAGTGGCTGTAAGTCTTTTTTATCTCTTTTTGTTTTTTATAACTCTCCGCTTGCCAAATCTTTTGCGATCTGCTCCAATTGTTCGGGTTTTAACATGTCGTTTTCATCATTCAGCAAATTTCCTTCTTTGAAAAATTTAAATCCGGGGGCGGCAACGATTTTATAACGTTTTGTAATATCTAAGTTTTCCATGGCGTTAATGCGAACGAACGATACTTTTTCTCCGTATCGGCTGTCCAAATCCGCGAAAACAGGTTTCATCCTTTCGCAGTGCGGGCAGGTTTCCATATAAAACATGGTCATGACCGGTTTTTCCGTATTTGAAATAAGTTGATCCCAAGTGTCGGTGGTTGCATCTGTAATCGTCATATTTTTATCTCCTGAATCGGCACAGTTTACATTATTCTGTTTTTGCCGTGTATTACTAACAAGGAAGTTTCTTTATTTCATTTTATTTCTATATTTCCTTTCAAAAGTTTAATTTTTCTTTAAGACGGATTTATTTTCACTTTTTATTCCGAACGAATTTTATTTATCATTTTTTTCATTTTGCGCAATTATGTTTATATAAGATAGATTGTTTTACACATACATTCATTACAGTTCCGATTGAAACCATTAGGCAGATAGCGGAAATGTGATGTGACAAGATATTGTCGCAACGGGAAAAAACGACCGTATCAAAAAACGGCTCTGTCAAAAACAACTTTTAAAAAGTTGTGTCAAAAACGGCTTTCAAAAATTTGTATCAAAACGATTGCGTAAAAGCAATTTCAAAAAAACGACCTCTTAAACGGCATCCTCATGCGGTTTTAAACCTTTAATCCGTATCTATGCGGTTTTAAACCCTTAAACCGTATTTACGCGGTTTTAAACCTTTAATCCGTATTTATGCGGTTTTAAACCCTTAAACCGTATTTACGGTTTTAAACCTTTAATCCGTATTTACGGTTTTAAACCCTTAAACTGTATCCTCATGCAGTTTTAACCTCTTTCCGAAATTCTGTTTATTTGAGCGATGACCAAGATAAGATATATAACCCACTTGGAAAGCGAGTTTCGCTGACATCAATAAAGGAGACATACGATGCTCAACATGTTTAAACCAAAAACCGTCGCCGTTATCGGCGCATCCGATACAAAAGGCAAAATCGGCCACGACGTTTTAAAAAATTTAATCGACCTTTTTCCGGAAAAAATTATTCCGATTAACACGCACGCTTCTGAAGTCATGGGACTTAAAGCCTATCCGACCGTTTCCGCTTGTCCGGAGCAAATTGATTTGGCAGTTTTTTGCATTCCGTCTAAATTCGTTTTAGATGCCATCATCGATTGCGGGGAATCTAAAGTCAAAAGCGTTGTCGTCATTTCCGCCGGGTTTAAAGAAGTGAACCAAAAAGGCGCCGAAATGGAAATCCAAATCGCAGAAGCTTGCAAAAAATACGGCATGGAATTGGTCGGCCCGAACTGTCTCGGTATCATTGACACTCACGCGAAATTAAACGCTTCTTTTGCGAAAATGATGGCGATTGAAGGCGACATCGCGTTTATGTCTCAGTCCGGAGCCATTATGACGGCCATGCTTGACTGGGCGGACGCTCGAAACGTCGGTTTCTCACGTGTCGTCAGTCTCGGAAACAAAGCCGGAGTCAATGAAAAAGATTGCCTGGAAGACTTTGCCGAAGACCCGAACACAAAAGTGATTGCCGCATATTTGGAAGAAATCGTTGACGGTCCCGCGTTCATGGAGGCCGCCAAAAAAGCCTGTAAGGAAAAACCCATTATTTTAATCAAGTCCGGAACAACCGAAGCCGGATCCGCCGCGGTTTCCTCTCACACGGGATCCATTGCGGGCGCCGACCAGGCGTATTCTTCCGCGTTTAAACAATCCGGAATTATCCGCGCTTCCGCGTTGGACGAAATGATGAATTACAGCTGCGCGTTTTCCGCTTGCCCGCTTCCCAAAGGCCGCAACATCGCCATTATCACAAACGCCGGCGGTCCCGGAATTATGTCCACGGACGCCGTCATTAACAACAACATGCAAATGGCGAAATTAACCGACGCCAACTTTAACAAATTAAAAGACGCGTTGCCGGAAGCGGCCAGCGCTAAAAATCCGATTGACGTTTTGGGAGACGCCAAGCCGGACAGATACGGTTTGGCATTGGATATCGCGCTTGAAGACGACAACGTGGACGGAATTATTTTCCTCGTCACACCGCAGTCCGTTACCGAAGTTGAGAATACGGCTCAGCTCGTCATTGACCGGTTCAAGTCCGCGAAAAAACCGATTCTTTGCGTTTTCTTCGGCGGGACTTTAATCGCCCCGGGAGAAAAAATGCTTCAAGCCGCCGGCATTCCGAATTACACCTACCCGGAAGCGGCCATTGAAACGATGCGCGCGCTTTGCGATTACGCCGACATCCTTGAAACGGACTTTAAGAAACCGGATGTCATTCAAGCCGACAAGAAGAAAGTCCAAGAATTGATGGACAAGCAAACTCAAAACGGCGACTACGTTTTGGGACTTGAGTCCATTGATATTTTGGAAGCCTACGGTTTGCCGCTTGTCGGAAACAAAGAAGCTGCAACAAAAGAAGACGCTGTTGCCGCGGCCGAAAGCATGGGCTATCCGGTCGTTATGAAAATCGTCTCGCCCGACATCACGCATAAATCCGACGCCGGCGGTATTCGATTGAATCTGAAAAGCAAAGAAGAGGTCATGGCCGCGTATGACACCATGATGACGGATGTCAAGCGCAATGTTCCGGACGCGAAAATCGAAGGGGTTCAAATTCAAAATATGTTAATCGGCGGAAATGAAATCATTATCGGCATGATTCGCGACCCGACCTTCGGCCCGTTGATTATGTTTGGTCTCGGCGGCATTTACGTCGAAATCTTGCAAGACGTGGCTTTCGGCGTTGCGCCGCTCAATCGCGACGAGGCCGAAAAGCTCATTCGCTCGATTAAAACCTTTAAACTCTTTGAAGGTGCTCGCGGCGCCAAACCGGTGGACATCAACATTTTGATTGACGCGGTCATGCGCGTTTCTCAACTGGTGACCGATTTCCCCGAAATCAAAGAGTTTGAGATCAACCCGATGAAAATCATGGACGACGGCGTTACGGCATACGCAATCGACATGAGATTGATGCTTTAAGCTTCAAAAATTAACGCGGAAGAAGTTTAAAACTTCTTCTTTTTTTTATTTTTTTATTTTATTCTGCTCTATTTCTGTCTGTTTTTCGTTTCTTATTCCTTATTTATTCTTTATTATTTCTGTTCGTTTTTTTTCTATTAATATTACCATCCGTTTTTCGTTTTATTTTTTAAACCCATCGCGGGTTTTGTCGTTTGGCATGGCGTGTTTTTTAAAATCCGCAGTTTGTTTTTTATGTTGTTATGTTGTTGTGTTTTTGTTTCTTATTTCATTCTATTGCTTATTTCTGTTCGTTTTTCATCTCATATTTTAAGTTCATCGCGGGTTTTGCTGTTTGGCAAGGCGCGTTTTTGGCAAAAGCCGCTCTTTGTTCTTACTTCGTTTCGATGTAATCATACGGCGTTTCTTGGTAGACGAAATAGTTCAGCCAGTTTGAAAACAACAAATTGGCAAACGATTTCCAGCGACAAACCGGTTCTTTTTTCGGGTCGTCGTTTGGGAAATAATTTTTCGGTATTTTTGTTTTCAGTCCGGCTTTGAGGTCTCTTTCGTATTCTTTTTTCAAAACGTCTCTTTCATATTCCGGATGGCCGGTGATGAAAAATTGTTTTCCGTCCTTTGTTCCGATTAGGGCGACGCCGGCTTTTTGGGAAAGGCTGAGAACTTGAAGATTTTTCTTTTTTTCAATCTCCTTTTGGGAAACCCCGGCGTATCGGGAATGGGGAATCGAATAGATATCGTCAAACCCGCTGAGCAAATAGTGTCGGCAGACTGCGTTTTTATGTTTGAAGACGCCGAATATTTTTTTCTTTCGCTCCTCTTTTGGAATCCCGTGGTGATAATAAAGCGCGGCCAGCGCCCCCCAACAAATGTGAAGGGTTGAAAAAACATTCGTTTTGGTCCATTCCATGACGGCGCAAAGCTCCTCCCAATACGCGACTTCCTCATACGAAATTTTCTCTACGGGCGCGCCGGTGATGATCATGCCGTCATATTTTGAGTTTTTGATTTCATCAAACGTTTTGTAAAACTTTAAAAGATGTTCTTCGGGCGTGTTTTTCGGGCGATATGTCGTCGGTTTTAAAAGTTCGATTTCAATTTGAAGCGGGGTGTTTCCAAGGAGGCGGAGCAATTGGGTTTCGGTATCGATTTTATTCGGCATCAAATTGAATATGACAATCCGAAGCGGGCGAATGTCTTGCGTTTGAGCGCGCGCTTCGTTCATCAGAAATATGTTTTCTTTATTCAATGTCTCTTTTGCCGGAAGGTCGTCGGGTATTTTTATCGGCATTTTTTTCCTCCGTTCTTTACGTTTTTCATTTTTTTTTTTTTTTTTTTTTTTTTTTTTTTTTTTTTTTTTTTTTTTTTTTTTTTTTTTTTTTTTTTTTTTTTTTTTT
>JAVESN010000132.1:0-2522 GCA_034006575.1 Methanimicrococcus sp. | reverse complement strand
CATGCCGCGTCTTTTTAATTCTTTTTCAAGCGGCATCGCCAAATTGACGGACGTTTGCCCGCCGAATTGAATTAATAAGCCGGACGGATTCTCTTTTTCAATCACGTTCATGACATCTTCCAACGTCACCGGCTCAAAGAAAAGCTTATCGGATGTATCGTAGTCGGTTGAAACCGTTTCCGGATTATTGTTAATGATATGCGTTTCAATTCCTTCCTCGCGCAGGGCTTTGACGGCGTGGACGGTGCAATAATCAAATTCAATTCCCTGTCCGATGCGAATGGGTCCCGCTCCGAGAATTAATATTTTGTCTTTGGCGCTTGACTCGGATAAGTTTTTCACATCGTATTCCGCGTAATAATACGGGGTAAAGGATTCCAGCTCGTCGGCACAGGAATCCACCATGAGATAAGACGCGTCAATATTGTTTTCAACGCGCATATCCGTGACTTCCGTTCGTTTTTTGCCGGTCAATTCCCCGATTCTCTCATCTGTAAATCCTAATTTTTTGGCTTCTTTGAGCAAACTTTTCGTCAATTTTTCTTCCTTTAATTTTTCTTCAAATTTGACAAGGTCGCTGATCTTTTCAATAAAAAACGGATTTATTTTTGTCCAATCCGTTATTGTTTTGACGGAATATCCTTTTCTTAAAGCGTGAATGATTGCAAAAATGCGCTCGTCGGTCGGTTTTTTCAATAAAGTTTCTATCTCCTCGTCGGTCCATGAATATTCGTCAATATGTTTTCCGATGTCCAGTCCGCGAATGGCTTTTTGAACGGAGGATTCAAAACAATCTCCGATGGCCATCACTTCGCCGGTGCTTTTCATTGAAGTTGTCAATGTGCGGTCCGCCGTCGTAAATTTATCAAACGGCCAGCGAGCCATTTTCGTTACGACATACTTGACATCCGGCTCCCAATTATCGGATCCGACTTCGACGCTCTTTATGATTTCATCCAATGTTTTGCCGATGGCCAATTTTGCGGTGACTCGGGCAATCGGAAATCCGGTGGCTTTGGAGGCTAATGCGGAAGACCGAGAAACGCGCGGATTGACTTCAATAATTCTGTAATCGCTGTTTTCCGGGTTGTATGCAAACTGAACGTTGCAGCCGCCTTCGATGCTTAATGCTTTTAGTATTCGAACGGAGGCTTCTTTAAGCATCTTTTTATCTTTTTCGGGCATTGTTAAAATCGGCGCGACCACCATGGATTCTCCCGTGTGGATTCCGGCCGGATCAATGTTTTCCATGGTGCATATGACAATGCATGTTCCGTTTTTGTCTCTCATGACTTCAAATTCAATTTCTTCCCATCCAAGAACGCTTTCTTCAATCAAAAGTTGGTGAACGCGGCTCCTTTTAAATCCTTTTTCAGAAATATCGATTAATTCTTCTCGGGTGTGCGCAATGCCGCCGCCTGCGCCGCCGAGCGTAAAGGCCGGTCGGATAATTAACGGGAGACCGAACTCTTTTATCGTTTCTTCGACTTCTTCCATGGTGGTGACGGCTTTGCTTAAGGGGACACGCTCGCCGATTTCAATCATCAGTTTTTTAAATAATTCCCGGTCTTCCGCATTTTTTATGGATTCGATTTGAGTTCCGAGAATTTTAACGCCGTATTTTTCAAGTATTCCTTTTTCGGCGAGTTCCGTTGTCATATTTAATCCGGTTTGTCCGCCGATTCCGGCAATAATGCCGTCGGGTTTTTCTTTCTCAATGATTTTTTCCAATATTTCCGCGTTAATCGGCTCGACATACACCACGTCGGCCGTTTCGGGATCCGTCATAATCGTTGCCGGGTTTGAATTTACCAAAACGACTTCAAACCCTTCTTCTTTAAGTGCGCGGCAGGCCTGTGTTCCCGAGAAATCAAATTCCGCTGCCTGGCCGATGACAATCGGACCGGATCCAATTAATAATATCTTTTTTACATCATTTCGTTTCGGCATTCTTTCACCATTTTATTCGTTTTCTCTTTTGATTGTTGCCGGTTATTCTTTTTAGATTTTTACAGCGTTTGCTCTTCTCTTTTTAAATCATTGTTGAGATAATGATACAGATAAGATCGATAAAAGAATAAGTAAAAAAAGCGAAGGGTGGATTTTAAAAAGTGATATTTCCCGGCAATTTCAGAAATGAGTTTTCCGCAATATATTTTATACTTCGGAGTTTTTTGACGGTTCATATTTTTTTTCAATCTCGCTTTTTTATAGACGCGCAACAAACGTATGTTTTTACATCTCTAAAAAGGGATTGATTGATGTTCCAATATATAATCTCTGTGATTGAATCTGTCATGATTGTCTTTTGACTTTTATGATCTTTTAAAGTTATGATGTCCTTCTGATGTCGTCATCCGGCGGTGTGCTTTAATAAAATGTTCCTTTTATCGTTTATCATTCCGTCACATGTCGTTTTTATCATATATTATTTTGCAGCATTTTATTTTGCCATTATTATTTTGTTATATGCTATTCTTCCATAGATTATTCCGCATACGTTATTCTGTCATAGATTATTC
>JAVESN010000069.1:0-9320 GCA_034006575.1 Methanimicrococcus sp. | reverse complement strand
AGAAGTAAAAGAAGTAAAAAATCAATACTTATATTATTTTTATTTTTTAAAAAAGAATGTTAGAAAAGGATAATTCGCCACAAATCATCCTTTCCTCTTTTCACACATTTCTTCCAATTCAAAGATTTTTCGAGTCCGATTGAATTAATATTGCTATTACTCAATGCAGACAAATCTTAATATGTATCTCTCAAATATATAGTTATCGCAAAAATCTAGCTGTTTATAGCAAAAAAATTAGAATTTGCTAGCATGTTTTGTCCTCTTTTCATCCGGCTATATTTTTATATCATATTCTATCAAAAATGTATATATTCCTATTTTTTCTTTTACTCTTTTCTTTTCTCGGTCCTCTCTCTTCTCTTTTTAATCATTCTTCGTCTATTCTCACTTTTCTATCATATTATATCCGGTTCTATCATTTTGCTATATGTTGTCTATTTCTCTTTCCTTTTTTATTTTTAAACGGTCCTCTCTTATCGCTTTGTCTTCTATTGCTCTGCTATCTTTTGCTATGTGTTCTTTATTCTCGGTTTATTTTCATTTTCCTTCTTATTTCATTTTTTCTCATTTTTTCATTTCTTCTTTTCGAATTTATTTTTTATTCTATTTTTGTCTATCCTCTTTGTTATTTTTCATCTATTTTCTGCTATCTCTTAAATTTCTTGTTTTTGCGGCTCGTTTTTTTGATTTTTAAAATAACAGTTATATAGCAAGATGTTGTATTTTGATATGTTTACATAGCACGGGTTATACATTATGGCTGATTTATCCACATCAAACACTGCCGGCAAACACGATAATTTGCGGGCGGTTGATAAAAACACGAGATCCGACGACAACGCGAAACCGGATGATAAGAAACAATTAAATGTCCGCATATCGACAGAATTGTATAATAAATTAGATTCTGAAAATGAGCCAAAAGGTGTTATTGTTACAAAAGCGCTGGAACAATATTTAGATAAAGATTCCGAAGATGTCGTCTCTTCCGAATATGTCTCGGCTCTTTTAAAACAACTGGAAATTAAAGATTCTCAAATCTTTTCTTTGAACCGTCAACTGGAAACAAAAGATGAACAAATCATGGAACGGGACAATACGACAAAAATGCATATCACTCAAGTTCAAACACTTATCAATCAAGTTGAAAAAAAGACGCTTGAACTTGAGGACGTAAAAAAGAAAAAATGGTATCAATTTTGGTGAATTTCAATCTCAATCCTATAATTTTTCAGTATCTATCTCAATTCCTGCAACTTTTTGGTATCGCTCTCGATTCCTATAGTTTATAGTATCGCTTTCGATTCCTACTGTTTTTCGTATGTTTTATTTTTTCAAATTTTGCTCTATTTTTTCTTTTAACATTCGGCTGATTTCCTTTCCTTCTATTTTTCCTCTGTATTTCTCCATGACGATTCCCATGAGCGGACCGACCGCCGCAAGACCCTTTTCTTGAATATATTCCTCTCTTTCCCTTACGATTTGATTCATATATTCTTCTATTTCTTTTTTATCAACGGTTCCGATTCCTAATCGGGCGGAAATGGCTTTTATTTCCGATGACGGATCTTTGCACAATTCTGTTAAAATGTCACGAATCGCGTCTTTTGGAAGTTTGTTTTCTTCGATTTGATCAAACATCTCCTCAAACTTGGAATCGGTTATGGATTCTATCGGATGCTCTTCTCTTTTTAATTCCTGTAATGTTCCCGTAAACGTTCTGGCCAACAAAGTCGGCGTTACGTTTCCTTTTTCTTTATATTTTTCAACCAGTTTTTCAAAAAGCGGCATATATTTCGAAAAAGCCAACATTTCCGAAAAATCTTTGCTCAATTCGTATTTTTCGATGTATCGGTCTATTTTTTCAATTAAAAGTTCGGGCGGTTCTATCTTTTCGTATTCTTCGCGGTCAATTGAAAAAGTCGGCAAATCCGTTTCCGGATACATGCGTGCGGCTCCCGGGAGCGGTCTCATGTATGAATTGTTTCCATCAGGAAGAGCGTAACGGGTTTCTGCAGGAATCGTCGTTAAGACAAGTTTCGCTCTCTCTAATACGGATTCCATCGCTCTTTTCGCGATTTCTTCTTCTCCGGAAATCATGATGACGGCATCTTCATCTTCGGCGCCGACCGCTTCTCTTAAAGCTTTGACTTCTTCTTCCGTAATTCCGTAGTTGGGCAATTCATCCGTATGAAACAATCCGGAAACGCCGACAGCTTTTGCTTTTTCGGAAAGTTCCGTTCCGAGTCTTCTTCCCGGCTGGACTTCTCTGCCGATAAAACCCTTAAATTTTTTCAATCGAATCGCTATGATTTTTCGTTCCTTGGCGCTTTTTATGATGACTTTTGATTGGGTGTTCGTGAAAACTTCCGTGGCATCATAAAGCGTGGAATCCACAGACGCGCCTTTTTCATTTAATTCGTTTTTGATGTCATTTAAGGAAAGTTGCCGATATATTTCTCTTTTAATAATCTCGCCAATCATTGAAAGCGCCTGAACGCCTTTCATTTCGACGCGCGTTCCGTTTTTAATTGAAACGTTGACATCTTGGCGAATTGTTCCGATTCCTCTTTTAACGCTCAGGGTGGATCTGAGCGCCATCCCGATGTAGGATGCGACTTCGTAAGCTTGCTCCGGCGTTTTAATGTCCGGCTCGGTCGCAATTTCAATTAAAGGAATTCCGAGGCGGTCCAATGAAAACAATATGTATTCCGGCGTTTCTTCAACTTTTGGGGCGGATTCTTCTTCCAAACAAAGACTGGCGATGCGGCATTTCCCGGAATTTGTTTCAATCCATCCGTTTCCGGCGATGAACGTGGTTCTTTGAAAACCGGTCGGGCTGGATCCGTCCACAATCAATTTTCTCATGGTGTACGCGCGGTCGGTCGGTGTCATATGCATTAACTTCGACATCTCAAGGGATGTTTTTAACGCTTCCGGACTCACGGGCATCGGTCCGGATTCGTCCGTTTCTCCCAAACAAGTGGTATTGTAAACTTTGTATCTGGATTGGCGATTGGCTTTGGTTTGTTCCACAACGGCGTGATCCATCATTCCTAAATTATTGGATTTCGGTCGCAAATATCTTTGGATTTCGTGGGTTGAATCCTCCATTTCTCTGTAAATATTCGGACAGCGGCAATGTAATTTCGTCGGAGAATCGACCTGTTGATGAATTTCAAGGCCGACCATCAAACCGAGGGATTCATAATCATAATCCGGAATTGTTTTTGATTCTTGGCTCATTTTAATATATCCTCTGATTTAATATTTATTTTTGATTTAATTTGTCTTCTATTCATTTATCTTTTATTGATTCCTTTCGGTTGAATTTCCTTTTGGTTGAATTTACTTTTTTAATGATTTTTAGGGATTAATTTTTAATGATTTTTTTAGGGATTAATTTTTAATGATTTTTTTAGGGATTAATTTTCAATGATTTTTTTAGGGAGTTAATTTTTAATGATTTTTTGATGATTTCTCTTTGGATTTCTTTTAATAAATTTATTTTCGGGCGTTTGAATATATCAGATTTTGAATAAATTGATTTTTCAAATCATTTTTCATTGGGGTGCTTTATCGTTTTATCAATTATTTCATTGGGGTGCTTTATCGTTTTATCAATTATTTCATTGGGGTGCTCTATCGTTTTATCAATTATTTCATTGGGGTGCTTTATCGTTTTATCATTTTTCGTTGAGATTCTATTATTTACTTTTTTGTTTGGATGTTTTTTATTTGCCCTGTCTTATCATTTAATTTAATTTTTCATTTAATCTCATTTATTTTTTGATTAATTTTATTTTTTAAACAATTTTATTTTTTGGTAATCCTTTTTTTAATTTGCCAAATCAGGGGCATCAAATTTATTTTTTATTTTTCTCTTTGTTCATTCTCTCCCGCCTTTTTTATATTTTTTATTCATATCATTTATTCCTTTTGATATATCTTTAATATATTAGTAGTTTAAAAATATAATTTAATATTTTTTTATTCATTTTATGTTTTATCATATAATTTTTTGCTCTTATATTTTCAATTTTATTCGCTGTTCGTAATTAAATATATATATTATTCATACTCATTTGCATTAGAGTTTTAAATAAAATGGAATTAATTTTCATTCGTTTTATTTAGATTCTTGCGAGTTGTGGGTTTGCACAGATTTTATTCATTTCTTTTTTTGAATAAAAATCTTCCAATATTTATTCGCAAAAAATGAGGTGTTATATTATTCATTAATGCTTCCGACTCTTAATTAGGGTATTAATCTAGGGTATTAATTTTGGAGTTTTGACTATGAAAATACATCAAAAAATGACGAGAAAATTGATGGTGGGCTTGCTTGTTCTCGCTCTTCTTTTCTCACTGATTCCTGCGGCATTTGCGGCCGACGGTGGTTATATCGAAGTCGGATCCCTTCCGGTTCCGGATTTCTCAGGATCGCCGCTTCGCGGAAAAGCGCCTTTGGAAGTTTAATTTACGGATAATTCTTATCAAGGCGTTCGCCAAGACATTAAATACACGTGGTCTTTCGGAGACGGTACCACTTCCAATCAAATCGGCAATGTGACGCATACTTACGCCAAAGAAGGAAACTACACCGTTTCTTTAACGATTTCTAATGTTTACGGTACCAAAACCGAAACAAAAACAAATTACATCTATGTCGGCGGCGGCGTCATTGCCGACTTTTCCGCAACCAACACGGCGGGTGCCACTCCTTTGAATGTCAAATTCACGGACAAATCAAGCGGAAATCCGACGACTTATGCTTGGGATTTCGGGGACGGCACAAAATCGTCCGAAAAGAATCCTTCGCACACTTACAACAAAACGGGCACATATACCGTTTCTTTAACGGTTTCGAATGAATTCAGCTCCGATACGAAAACGGAAAAAAGCTTTATCAATGTCGGCACCGTTCCGTATGTTTTCTTTACGGCAAACGGTACGGTTAATTCCAAAGAAATCGTTTTTACAACGCACGGAAATGTTCAGGATTCCACAACTTACAAGTGGGATTTCGGAGACGGACAAACGTCTTCTGAAAAAATCCGGCGCACACTTACAAATCCACCGGGGTTTATAATGTGACTTTAAGCGTTTCAAACAGTTACGGTACCTATAATTACACTCTTAAAAACATCTCTGTGACAAACAATCTTAAAGCGGATTTCTCGGCAGCCAACAACATGGGAAGCTCCCCCTTAAAAGTCAGTTTCACCGATACAACCACGGGCGCGGGTTCAGGCTCTTCTTATCTTTGGAATTTCGGTGACGGCGCGACTTCTACTGATAAAAACCCGACGCACACCTATACCAAAACCGGCACTTACAGTGTTGCGCTGACGGTTACAAATCCTTGCGGTGCGACGGATTCCATTCTTAAATCGAATTCTATCAGCGTCGGCAACGTGCCGGTCGCAGGCTTTAGCGGAACGCCGACAAACGGTGTCAGCCCGTTAGCGGTTTCGTTTACGGACAAATCCTTGGGTGAAAACTTGACGTATTCGTGGGACTTTGGAAACGGAAAAACGTCTTCCGAGAAAAATCCGAAACACACTTACACCGAATCCGGAATTTACACGGTTAAACTGACCGTTAAGAACGCGTACGGCACTCACACCGCGACAAAAGACAAATATATCTCCGTCGGCGTCGCGCCGCGCGCAAACTTCCAAGCCGACGTGCTTTCAGGCGTTGCTCCGCATCCGGTTCAGTTCACGGACCTTTCAACGGGAGAGCCGACTTCTTGGGCTTGGAATTTCGGTGACGGCGGAACTTCCACCGAGAAAAACCCGAAACACACCTATCAAAAATCCGGTTATTATAACGTGACGTTGACCGTTAAAAACGCGTACGGCCAATCCACGCTTTTGAGACTTGACAACGGTCAAATGATTTACGAAGAGGATCAAAAGAAAACAGAAACAACCGACGATTCAAACAAAATCGACGAAACGAATAAAACAGATGTTATCGAAAACAAAACCGATGACACAAATAAAACCGATGAAAAGCCGAAATCCGCCATTCCCGGATTCGGAATTTTGATTGCAATCGCAGCTGTTCTCGGTCTTGTTGCCGTCGGAGCTTACTCTCGAAAAAAAATGAATAAATAAATTGATAAATAAATTGATAAATAAATTGATAAATAAATTTATGAAAAATGATTTGAATTCTTTCTTTTCATTTTTCTTTTTATTTTTTAAATCGTTTTTATTTTTTAAATCGTTTTTGCTTTTACCGGTTCTTTTTTCTTTTACTCATCGGTATTTTTTCTTTTACTCATCGGTATTTTTTCTTTTACTCATCGGTATTTTTTCTTTTTTCCCTTTTTTAAATTCATCTTTATTTTCCATCGTTTTTTCTTTAAATCATTTCGATATCTTTTAAAAGAGTTTCAAAGGTTTTTTCAAGAATTGTCGGGGCTCCTTCGTAATTTTTGATTTTCATTTCGAATCTTTTAGAGAAATCTTCCACAATTTCGTCAAATTCTTTTTCATAGTGAAGCCCGGTTGTTATTTTTCCGACGGATTTATAATCGGAGTATTCAAAAACCATTTTGAGCATTTCATCGTCATTCGGGTCCGGGGTCAATCCGCTGCAATACGCGATTTCTCTCCAATAAGCGGCCTGCATCGGGGTCAAGAAATAAATGCCTTCTCCGCCCGCGTTCTTCAATACCTGCATGTATTTTCTTCGGCTTCCAAGAGACGCGCAAATACAGTCGTCTACGATATCGCCGTCCTCGTCTCTTAAAATACGAACGGGACAATCGGGAAGGCTTAAATCGCTCTCTATGTCTCCAAGAACGTTGCCGCAAAGGCCGTACGAAACAATTATGCCGTCCACATGCGGTTGAATTTTTTTCAATGTTTCATAAACCACGTCTTTTATCTCTTTGGGCCTGGATTCCATTGAAAACTCAATAAGTTTTAAAAGAATTTTATTCGAAGGGTTTGAATTGTTGATTTCATTTTCGATTTCTTCTTCGCCGATTTTTTTATATTTTATGGCGTCGTCATTCATTTTCCTTTCAATGGTTTTGATAAATTCCGTGTCCAATAAAAATATTTCATTCTCTTCCTTTTGTTTTTTCAACAAATCCGTCAGCTCGTCTTCAAATATTCGGCAGGAAACAATCGCGATTTTTTTCATTTCTCTCTTCTCCGCGGCTTTATTTTTATTTTATCTTCTCTTATTCATCTTTTTTATTTATCTTCTTTTATCTCTTTTATCTTCTTTTATCTCTTTTATCGGCATTTTTATTCGTTTTATATATCTCTTATATATCTTTTATATATTTTTATATTTTTGTCCGCTTTTATTTTTCCCTCATTTTTTATCCGCTCGGCTCATTTTTTTGTCCTTAAACGGAATGCTTAATTATCTTTAAGGGGATTTCATCTTATTCTTTATTATTTTTTAATTTGATTTTTCAATCAATGAATTGATTTTAATGGGTGGATTAATAATATGACCTTTGAAGAAACAAAAGAAAAAGTTCGTCAGTATGCCGAAAAATACGCGGCTCGAAAAGGATATCGCCTTAATCCGAATCCGGAAGAATTGGATTTGGTTTATGAAGGATTGGCAAAAAGGCGCGAGCAGTACGGCGCTCAATATTGTCCGTGCCGAATCGTTTTAGGAGAGAAAGAAGAAGATCGAAAAATCATATGCCCTTGTATTTATCACGCGGATGAAATCGAAAATGACGGCATGTGTCATTGCGCTTTATTTTTTAAAGCGGAATGATTCGTTCTTAATTTTATGATTTAATTTTTTGATTTAATTTTAAACTTTCAATTTTAACTTTTAAATTTAAATTCTTTTTCTGTTTTTGAATTTAAAACGTTTTAATTGAAAAAAATCTTATTTTTTAAAATTTTAAAATTTAAAATGGAAAGTGTTTAATAAGTTTTAACGCCTTTATTTAATTCTCTTCTAATCGAAATTTCGGGGGTTTTTTTATGGATGACGTTACAAAACATTTATTGGAGCTTCAGGACAGGATGGAGAAAATGGGCGATGAAGAGCTTGTCGCCTTTGTCAGTGAAAATTATCCGGAAGCGGGTTGGTGCGGAAAACGAAAATTGGTGACGCGCAAAATTTTGACGTTTGAGCGTATGCGTATTTACGGGGATAAGGATTTGTCGCTCACCGATGAGGAGTGGGCGGTCAAAACGCAAAAATAATTGCGGGCGAATAGCGGACAACCGTGAGTAACGGACAATCGCAAATAACGCGTTTGATTTTCATCAAACCGTTTCAATCATTTTTTTTCAATTCGGTTTGTTTTCCGTTCCGTTTTGATTCGAAAGATTTATATCAAAAAAAAGGTTTTATGGAATGCTTTTTCTAAAACGCAAAATGATTTATTTCTTTTTTTTCGTTTTTAAATCGCGTTCTCATTAAAAATACGATGTGGCCGGGGTGGGGTAAAGGTTATCCTGAAGCCCTGTGGAGGCTTTGACCCGAGTTCGATTCTCGGTCCCGGCCCTTATAATCATATTTTTTGCGGTATTACCGTGTTTTATTGTTTTTTTATCTTTTAAAAAATTTTTTAAAAAAAGAAGTTACTTCTTAGATTTCTTTTTTGCATCTTTTTTGGATTGCTTTTTGGAATCTTTTTTAGATTGTTTTTTAGATTGCTTTTTATCTTTTTTTGACAAGACTTTAACCTCCTTGTAAATTGATCATGTTTTATGATGTGAGTTCTTCTATTTATGGCTTTCTTTTTTATTCGTGTATTTTTATTATATGTTATACTATATTCTGCTCATATGTCGTCTTATCACATATCGCGCCTCTTTTGTCGGAACACGTCGCTTTGATCTTATTTTTAAAAGACCGCGTCTCTTTAATTTATAAATATTCAATGACAGCGCGACTCAAAACGGCTTTTGGTTTCTCGTTTAATTCTCGCGAAATCCGGTTCAAGCTCATCAATTTTTTAAAAACAGGAATCAAAACATGAAAATGAAAATGAAAATAGAAATATGAAAATAAAAATAGAAATATGAAAATGAAAAAATGGAAATAGAAAATTGGAAAATAGAAAATTGGAAAATAAAAAAATGGAAAATAGAAAATTGGAAATAGAAAATTGGAAAATAGAAAATTGGAAAATAGAAAAATGGAAAATAGAAAAATGGAAAATAGAAAAATGGAAAATAAAAAAATGGAAAATAAAAAAATGGAAAATAAAAAAATGGAAAATAGAAAAATGGAAAATAGAAAAATGGAAAATAGAAAAATAAAAAAAGAGGTGAAGAACCCCACCGTCTGAAAGAAAGCCTCAAGCGGGATTT
>JAVESN010000049.1:0-13088 GCA_034006575.1 Methanimicrococcus sp. | reverse complement strand
CGATTTTAAGCGCAACTTTAACGGCTTATTTCATATCCATGATTCCGATATCCCCGGGAGGCCTCGGCGTTTTTGAAGTGACCCTTTCAAGCCTGTTGATTATGTTCGGCTTAACATCCGAACAAGCCTTTTTAACGGCCGTCATATTCCGATTCTTTACCTTTTGGTTCGTTATTTTATACAGCGTTTTTATCATTTTAATTTATGATCTTTTTCAAAAATTAAAAAAAATGATTTCCGATAAAAAAGAAAAAGAATACGCCGATAAAAAAATAGCCAATAAAAAAATATTTCAATGAAAAAATCCGATAAAAAAATCCGATAAAAAAATCCGATAAAAAATTAAATTCGTGTCAAAACGATTTTGTCCGATAATGTTTTTGATAAATGGTGCTCTTCTCCGCAACGCGTGCATTTGATTAAATCTCCGACTTCTTTATCGATAATATAGATCCAATTGCCGCATTTTCTGCATTTCCGGACAAGATTCATAATATCGGATAACGCCTTTGAACTTATTAACTTTTCAATGGGTTCGTTTAAGACGCGCAATTTTTAATCTTTCAATGTTTTTTCGCGCAATTGACGATTAAACGTAAGTGCGAATCTGTGTGCTTCGTCTCGAATTTCTTGCAAGTAAAGAGAAGCTTTTTCATTTTTTTGAATCGGAAGAGGATCCGAAAATCCGGGAACAAATATTTCTTCTTCGCGTTCCGCTAAAGAGAGGACGGGTGTTTTGACACCGAGTTCTTTAAGCGCGTTGACGGCATAAGACAATTGCCCTTTTCCCCCGTCAATCAAAATTAAATCCGGGAAAGGTTTTTTCTCCTCAAGCAAACGAGAATAACGGCGCGTGACCACTTCGGCCATGGAAGCGTAATCGTCAATGCCGTCAACCGTTTTAATTTTAAAACGCCGATAATTGGATTTATCCGCCCTCCCGTCACGAAATTGAACCATAGACGCAACCGTGTGCGTCCCGGAAAGATGTGAAATATCAAAACATTCAATAACACGAGGCGGATTTGGAAGCATTAAACGCTTTTGCAGCTCCTCCACCTTAGAAGTCGCGCTGAAGAAAGCGATTTCAATATTCTTTTCCGCCAACTCCAAAAGATCTTTTTTATCACCGCGTTTTGGAACCGTTATTTTAACCGTTTTGCCGTGACGATGAGATAAGAAATCAATCAAAGATTGACTGATATTTTCATGGTAGAAAAACGAAGAATCCTTTTCAAAAACAACATTTTCGGCAAACGTGTAAGCTTCTTCCTCTAAAATTTCAGACGCTTCCGGCAGAATAATTTCAGAAGGGGTTTCATGTCCCGAATAATATCGAACCAAAAACTCTTCCAAAAAATTTTGATGATAGGGAAAAGAAAACTCTTCTTTGCCGACCAACGTTCCTTTAATCACATTAAAAACCATCATGTAAATTTTTCCATCGCGAAGAATATAATTAATGACATCCTCGTCATGGTCGATTTGTCTGGCCACATGTTGCCGTTTATTTAAATATTCCAACGCGTAGATTTGGTCGCGCAAATCTTTTGCGATTTCGAATTCTTGCTTTTTAGCGTATTCTTCCATTTCGCCGTGCAGTTTTTCCGCCAACTCTGCGGAATTGCCGCGCAAAACAAAATCGGCTTTATCAATGGCCGCCTTATAATCTTCTTTTGAAACGTTTCCCGTGCACGGCGCCATACAATTTCCGATGTGATAGCGCAGGCAGGGACGTTTGGGCATGTTTCTGCAGGAACGAAGTTTAAAAGTGCGTTTGACGACATCCAAAATCTCGTCTCGCTCTTTTGCGGAAACAAAAGGTCCGTAAAGTTTCCCGCCGGTCGTCGCCTTTCGAAGAAGGCTGATTCTCGGGAAATCCTCCCCGCCGATATGAATAAAAGCATAGCTTTTGGAATCTTTCAAATCAATATTGTATTTCGGATTATGTTTTTTAATCAGCGTATTTTCTAAAATAAGCGCTTCAACTTCATTGTCGGTCACGATAAAATCCGCGGAATGAATCTGTTTGACCAAAATACGCGTTTTCGGGTCATGATCTCGTTTTTGAAAATAACTCGAAACGCGTTTTTTCAAATTTTTCGCTTTGCCGATATAAATAATTTCATCCTCTTTATCGCGGTAAATGTAACAACCGCTGGATGTCGGAATTACGGATAAATCAATCATTTGTCTCAAACTTTTATTTTTTTAAAAAAATCAAGACTAACCATCATAATCGTTTTGTTGAATTTAACGTCTCTGATCACAACGTTTTGTCTGAATTTGTCGATTTCAATCATAATCTCTTTGTCTGAATTTGTCGATTTCAATCATAAATAATTATTTGTTTCAAACATAATTATTTTAATCAAACTCATTATCATCCGAAGTGCCGTTTTGTTTCAATTCGGCATCATTTAAAATTTCATTTTGCAACCACTCGTCTTCTCCAAAATCATATTCCACAATTTCAAGAGCCGTCAAGTTGCCGTTTCGGTCAAAAACTTTCCAAGACTCGCGGGTGTACGGCTCTCCGACAATAATATTTACTTCGTTGGCTCTGAAAAAGATCAAATCTTGCTCAGACGGTCGAATCGCGCCGCTCGGATGGCTGTGAACGGAGCCGGCGTGCGGCATATTCGGCATCATCCACGTTTTTATGCTCACGCTGCGGCTTGTGGAGTCGGTTCCCGGCAGATAAATAATATTGATAATCGTGTCGCCTTCCGCCTCTAAAAGAGCGCCGAATTCGCGCGGATGCGATGCTTTGCAGGAAGCCAATATAAAATCGAGGGTATCCGATGCGATCTTTCTTACAGCCATAAAAATCACGGTTTTATTTATCGTTTTTATTTATCGTTTTTATTTATCGTTTTTATTTATCGTATTTCCTTTCTTTTTAAAAAAGGTTTCATTTAAAAAAATGTTCTTTTTAGAAAATATTTGAAATAAATTGAAAAAAAAGATAAAAAAGGCGAACAGTTTTGAACGATTCGCCCGATTTTCAAAATTGTTTTTTATTCGTTGTCATCCAATTCCAATTCGATGTATTGCATGCCGGATTTCTTTTTCGAAGCCGGAACCGAATCGGATTCTTTTCTTTCCAAAAGCGGCTCGGATTCTTTTCTTTCCAAAAGCGCCGAGCTTTCAGTTTTTACAGGAGCGGCGGTTTTTTCATTTTCCATGACGGAATCAAAATAAGCGTATTTTGAAGTTGAAACTTTAACCTCTTCTTTTGGAAACGGCTCAGGCTCGGGTTTTTCTTCTTTTGTTTCAAAGACTTGAACGCCCTCGTCATCGGCCGAATTATAAATTTGTTCTTTTCGTGCTCGAAAGGTATCCGTTTCTTCAAGGACGACGTCTTGATTTTGAGAAGCCGGAGTGTTCGGAGAACCGTTTTTTTCCTCTTCAAAAGAATAAGCTCGGGCTTCAAAAATCTCCAAATCCTCGTCGTTCCATTCCTCTTCGGAAAGGGAAATATCGGATGAAACAACAGTATGAGTTGAAATCGCTTCTTTGGACGCGGGATTTTCATCTCCTTTGATTTCCGGCTTGGTTTCAAGCTTGTCTTCCGCCGGCGGCTTCCATTCTATAACTTCTTCATTATTGACTTTGTTTTCGTCAATAATAATTACGGGCCCTTCTATGATTTTTTGAGACGTTTTTCCGGCCTTTTCTTCTTTTAAAGACTTAACGGCGCGTTCATAATCTTCTTCCGTTTCGATTTCATCTGAAAAAGAGGATGCGGCCACTGCATTTTCAGAATGCCGAGTCTTTTTTTCGGATTCGGATTTGACCGTTTTTATTTTTTTTTCTTTACCGATATTATGATTTTTGTTAAACTTATGTTTGCCGATGAGCAAGCCGAAAACGGCAGCAAAAATAACAAGAATAACAAAAGCAATCGGAAAAATATAAATCAGGATATCCATGTCAAAAAAAGAGGTGTTGCTTATATAAAAGAATTCGCTTTTTTAAAAATTTTTAAAAAGAGAAAAAAAGAAAAGGAAACGAAACGAATCGGAGAAAGATCAGCCCGTTATTATTTTCTTATAAAGAATTTGATTGTTGGAAGAATCAATCACGACCAATTCCGCGGATTCCCCGGTTTTTAAAATATTTTGAGAGGGTTTTTTTGTGCTTTGTGAAATCGGGTACGAAAAAACGGCTGTTTTATCGGCGCCGATGCTTCCGATTGCCAATGATTCTCCGATATTGAATGTTTCTTTTGAAGAGGATAAATCCACTTCTTTTTGATTAAACAATATTCGGACTTGTGACATTTGAAGCGGCGCGCCGCCAAAGTGTTCCAATCGAATGACGGAATAATTGGAGGTGCCGACGACAACCGTTTCAACGCGCGCGTTTAAACTGACCGGTTGAGACGGGGCGGTAAATTCATAACTTAAAACTTCGGTCGCCAAATATCCGGCCATGACGACGGTAATGGCCAAAAGCAATAAAACCCCGATAACCGGCGAAATTCCGCGCTCGTCCGTCAAAAAATTATTTTTTGCGAGCTTTTTCATTTTGACATCAACGGATGGTCCGGAATGAGAAAAACAATTTGAATGACTGCTTTGATTTGATTTTTTTTTCCTATCGAATTTGAAAAACATTTGAAACACCAAACGAAGTAAAAGAAAAAAGCAGATTAATGTTTTTAAAGAAAAAAAGAAAAGATAAAATGATTAAAATATTTAAAAAAACCAAAACAAAATAAAATAAAAAGAAATGAAATGAAATGAAATGAAATGAAATGAAATGAAATGAAATGAAATGAAATGAAATGAAATGAAATGAAATGAAATGAAATGAAAATATTAAATTGAATGTCAAGAGACGCTCATAAAGGAATATCGGAAGTCGAGTTAAAATAAAATTCTTCTAATCAACTATTTTTATGACGGGAAAAAAAGAATAGTGAGATTCTATAAAAAAATTGTTTTAGAAAAAATAGAGACAGAAAAATATTTATTACAGTTCGTTAATGAATTCATAGTGAATAAAAAATAAAAACAAAAAAATACGGCATTAAACAAACGTAGTCTGTTGGAAACCGGGTCAGTCGACCGGATCCCGCCCGGCAGGATTATGCAGAATTAAAACACTGCCCGAATCTACCCCGTGCATCAGCGGATCCAGCTTGGGTTAAATTCCCGGGGTTTCCATCTATCATTTTTTACTAAACAAATCAAACCGTAGGAAATAAAATGGCAGATAAACCGACTCTGGAAGAGCTTGTCAAACTTTGCAATGTTTGGATTTCAAGGAAATGGCAATTGCACGGCGTTAAAAAGTACACCTATTCCGGCGGAAAACTGCATATTCGCACCGACTGCGGTGAAACAATCACCGTCAACAATTCTAAATTCAGCGCGGCAGCGCGTGCCATTCAAAACGCGCGGTACAGAAAACATTGCCGTCTTTGTAATTTGTCGACGGAAAAAGTCAACGCCTATAAGAAAAAAGCGACCGACATCAGCGAATCCGAACGCAGAAGAAAAGAAAATCTCAGAGCCGCGGCTGAAAATGCAAGACAAGCTGTAAAAGAAGCTGCATTGATGGCGGAAGAAGCCAAAAAGAGAGAAGAAGCCGCATTGATGGCGGAAGAAGCCGTCAGAAAAGAGGAAGAAGCGGCAAGAAGAGAGGAAGCGGCAAGGCGGGAAGAGGAAGAAAAAAAGACGGTTGAAAATGTCGTCTCCGATTTTTATATCACGCTTCCGGAAGTTTTGACCGAACTGGGAAGAGGAATTGCAAAAGCGCAACGCGAATTAGACATGCATTCCGTTTCCGTTCAGAATTCTATTTTAAAAGACAAAGAGTTGGCCGATTACGGTATCAACGCGACTTGGTACACGATTCCGGAAGTCCAATTTGACCTCAAGATGGAATACACTGTCGTCGAACAAAAAACGGAAGAAGGAAAAGAAGAAAAAGAAAACATTTCAAAAATGAGAATGACGCGAAAAATTGCCGTCCTTCCGTCCAATACAGATTATTATATTTCTTCCCAATCCTCCCGCAAAGAGGAAAGCGCTCTTTCGATTAAATTCCGTCCGATTCCGCCGCCGCAGTTTACGGTTTATCGGACAGAAGTCCCGAATCTTTACGGAATGACAAAAGAAGAAGCAAAAGAAAATCTTTTAAAAACCGAAATAGAAGCGGAATTTATCTTAAATATCGAACCCGAGACGGAAGATGCAAAAACTCAAGTGACGCATCAAAATGCGAAACCCGGAAATTTTTTGCTGAATGATGAAAAATTAATCGTCACCATCGGCCCGAAAGATTAAATCACAAAAAATAAAAATCGGGAAGAGGAGCAAGTGAAAGAAAATGGTAACAAACGAAGAGGTTATGAAAAAACTCGAACAAATAAGCAACAAATTAGACGCGCTTGAGAAAATATTAAACGAAACCGTCTCCGGAAACGAAACGGTATCAATACCGGTCCAAAAAAGATTAAAACCGTCGATAAGTTCGGATGTTAAAGATTCGTTCACAACGGATGTTAAAGATACGTACACGCCGGAAGAAGTCAACGAATATTTCGGAAAAGCCATGGACGAATTCAACTCCAAAAAAAGAACGGAAACCGGAGAAGTCGATTATTTGGTCAGCAACATTGACGTTGATTTAAAAACACACATCGCAAAAGACGGCGAACTTAAAATGTCCGCTCCGGACATGGAAACTGCCGGAAAAGAAGCCGTCAGTACCGTCAAAATATCCATAAAAGCCGTACCGAAACGTTTGAAATAAAAAATCAAACGATAAAAAATCAAAAAAACCAAACGGATGAAAAGAATATCAAACGAATGAAATCAAAAATCAAACGAATGAAATAAAATCAAACGGATGAAAAGAATATCAAACAAATGGAATCAAAAATCAAACGGATGAATCAAAAATCAAACGAATGAAATAAAATCAAGAATGAAAAAATTAAGAAAGAGAGAAAACAGGAGAAATCGAAAATGACAGACGTAGGACAAGAATTACTGAACGTTCCGTTTCCGGAAATGGTTTTGAGTTTGGCAAACGCGATTGCGGAAGGCCAATTCAATTTAGACCAAACCAGTTGCAAAATTGCCGCGATGATGGGAGATGCGGAAAAATACCCGATTGAGTTGCCCGACCTTGCCGACGGAAACAAAACCATTAAAACATCCATGATCGGCGCGGGTTTTCAACCCACTTTTTATCAATTCACGGATACGATTATTGAAGTGAAAATGGCGATAACGATGACAAAAACAACCGAAGCTTCCGTATCGGTAAACGCAAAAGCGAAATTCCTTTGTTTCTCGGCCTCCGTTAACGCTTCTTACTCATCCAAATACACATACTCCGTTGAAGGATCCAGCCTCCTTCGAACAAAAATTACGCCTTTGCCTCCAAACGCGTTCATGCAAAACCTATTGGATTTAAAAGCTCAAAAAGAGCAAATGAAATTCCAATTAGAAATGAAAAAATTGGAAGCGGCCATTGAAAAAGAACAAAAAGAAATTGACAAAAAAATAAAAGAAGAAGAAGATAAAAGCGAAAAAGAAAGCAAACCCGCCGCCGCATAATAAACGGTTGAATAAAGAAAAATAAACGAAAACAAACGAATGAACGAAGACAAATAAACGTAAAAAAGGAGTGAAAAATATGACAAATGTCGGACACGAATTATTGAACGTGCCTTTCGGGGAAATGGTCACCCAAGTGGCCTGCGCCATTGCGCATGCTCAATCGGAATTGGATAGAGAATCAATTGAGATTATGAAAATAATGGGAGATAAAGAACAAGCGCCCGTGACTCTCCCTCACATGAGATACAAAAACGGCAAATTCGAAGATGAAGATTTAACAACATCCATGATCGGCGCGGGCTTTCAACCTACGTTTTACCAATTCGCCGATACGGTCATCGAAGTCAAAATGGCCATAACGATAGGCAGCGGTTCCGAATACGAAGAAAAGAAGAAAGGAGAGGTGAAAACAACGCAAACAAGCTCAACATGGTTTAGAAAAAAAAGCGTTGTGACCTCAACACCCATTGACGCCACTTACACCAGCAAATACAGCTTTAACCAAGAGGGATCCAGCCTTCTTCGCACCCGTTTGGTCCCGGTTCCCCCAAACACCATCATTCAGCGTCAAATCGACATGCGCGCGCAGGCCATGCAACTTGAGTTTGATTTGAAAGCCAAGGAGTTTGAAAACGATATGATAAAGGCGGCCGATGATACGGCAAAGAAAAGCTGAGAACAAATCAAAAACTAAATCAAAAACGGAAAAATTGAAATGACCGGGGACGAAGAAAAAAATCCGCCGACGGAGTCTGTTCTGCTCAATATCGATATTTTATCGGAAGAATATGACGACGAAACGGAAGAGGACGAAACGAAAGATGCCAATGAAGCGGCCGTCGAAAAATCCGTTTCGAAAACTTCCGCCGCGTCGCCCCAACCCACAGATTCTCTCTCCCTCCCTCAATCTCTTTCAATTTCCATTGATGAAGAGCGCCCCAAATACGAAACCGAAAAAAAGAAAAAAGAATTTATGGATTTCATCAATCGTGACCCGTCCTCAAAAAGATCGGAAACGGTTGAAACGAATGAATACCAAACGAACGGGAAAAAGAGAATAAAACCACCGTCTGATACATGTTTTCGTCAATCGTTTGGTTGCGATTCTTTAAAAAAGAAAGGGACGGGAAACGAAAACAAAAATAAAACCGATGCGTTCGGAACGAAAAACGATGAAAAAGCGTTGACCGATATCCGCAAAGATTCGCTTCAAACAAAAAAAAGATTCCGGCAAGAACTGATGCGGGAAAATGAACCGAAAAGAAAAACCGATTTATCGGGAGAAATGAAAAATCGGATTGAGCCGGAACGAGGAAACAAAAGCGGAATGGAAAGAAACAAAAGAAATGAGAAACGCAATTTAAGCATTCAAACATTTTACGAACGGAAAAGAAAAATATTGGAACCGATAAAAAAACCGGTCTCGTTTTCCGTGGCGGAAAAAAACTTTTCAAGAGAGGACGGGGGAAAAAAATCAAAAAGAAAAGAACCGACCACAGCAAATCATTTTGATTTTTCAGAATTCGGCTCTTTACACGCCAAATCCGTCAAACCGACTCAAACCGATTTAAACAAAAAGAAGAGACCGGAAAACGTTTACGGCATCTTTGACAATTCCTTAATGGAAACGCCCCAAAAAGAGGCGCCGAGAAAAAAAGAAACCGACCTCATGCAAATAAAATCGGACCGCGGAATGAAAACGGATATGATGAGATGAAGAGCAGATGAGGAATAAAAATGAATGAGGAAGAAGTCATTAAAAATGTTGTTGAATTATTAAAAGGAATCAACAACTCGGCCGCCGAAATGGTTTGCAGCGGCGATTTAAACAGCGCCATAAAAATGTATGAAACGGGCGAGCAGACTTCACAAAAATTTTGTTATACCGAAGGC
Organism: Methanimicrococcus sp.; assembly: GCA_034006575.1. GTDB lineage: Archaea > Halobacteriota > Methanosarcinia > Methanosarcinales > Methanosarcinaceae > Methanimicrococcus. Next base: position 3,612 of record JAVESN010000049.1, on the reverse strand, counting down.
GCCTTTCTCAATCGGTTGTATATTGTAAAAATTCATATTATGCAAGAGCGGTATGATTTGGCGTTGAGCGGATTGGACCGATTGGAAACGTATGAAATATCGGAAAAATCAAAAAAGGAACTGGACTCCTTTTATAAAGAAGCAAGTTGGGTGCTGCTAAAAAGCGGAATCGAAATGGAGAAGGACGGGAATTTAAAAAGCGCTTTGAAGATTTTTGAAAAGATTTTGCCTTATTTGAATCAAAAGAGAGCACAAGCCGTAGAAAAAGAAATCGTTTGGCTAAAATCCAAAATCGGCGCCGTCAAATCCGATTTAAAGCCGAATCAATCGAATCAAACCTGAAAAAGAGGAATCTTGAATGAAAATTATAAAATTGCCGGATACTAACAAAGAAGTTCTGCAAAGGCTCCTTGAAAAATCGATTCATACCGTAGAGGAGTTTCTTTTGCAGACGGAAACGGATGAGAATTTAACGCTCCTTTCGGATGAAATATTGACGCCGGATGTTCTGAACGCTTTGAGGGAAAAAATATCTCAAACGGAAATCATCCCGGATCAAACGTATCCCGACACGCATTCCTTTTGCGAACCGGAATTAAAAATGTCTTTGTTGCCGCTGAGCGGTTATCTGAAAAAGAAAACGGATGAAAAAGGATTGGATATCAAATCTTTTGAAGAATACAACATGTCTCCCGAGACGAGGCGAGCTTTTTCGGAGTATGCCGGCATCACGGAAAAAACGGCGAACAAATTGTTTGTTTACGTCACTCTTTTGAAATATTATGAAGAAGACCGTTCGGACTTTGAAATAGAATTCACGCGAAGTTTGTTTACGAAATTAAAAGATGTTTCGGATGTGGATGAAAACCGTCTTTTAAAACTTCGTGACGTTTCCATTGACACCATCGGAGATTTGGAAGATGTTTTAGGGCGCGGGACGGAAACCGCCCTTCTCTCTGAAATCGGATTCAGTCAGAGCGTTTTACAAAATATTCTAAAAAAAGCGCAAACGACGGAATGGCCCCCGGAAACGCAAGAGGAGATAAAAAAACGTTTTACGATGGATTACCTTTTAATTTTGTCGGATATGGCCGGAATCGACCCGAAAGAAACGGAGGAGATTCGAAAAGACGCCGCCTTTCAAACGCCGGATATATTTCAAAAACCTTTAAAAATAAAACTCGATCAAAAAGAAATACCGCGTCGAATTCCGGAAAGAATACAAAAGACGGACAACGTTTTTTTCCGGGAGCTTTTGGAATTAATGACGATTCCGAATATGACTCCGTTTGACGCGAAAAAATTGATTCAAAACGGCGTTCATTCCGCGGAGGATTTGGCAAAAATTAAGATTTATGAAAACGGGGTGATTCAAAATATTCGTTTCGGGATGACGACACAAAGAGTGATTCCGTACATCATTCGCGCACGAGAAATAGCGGGAGATGAAAAGGGATATGATGTTGAATATGATGCGGAATATGAAGATTCAAAATCCGAAAAGTTCGGCACCGAAGAAATCGGAGAGGACGGAAAAGTCAGTTTGTCGGAAATGTTGACGCAGATTGGAAAAGGAATCGGGGAAGCGCAACGTGAATTGGATTTAACGGCTCTTGAGATGCAAAAAGAAATTCTGAAAAATCGGGAGCTTGAGGAATACGGGCTCCGTCCGACATGGTTTGCGATGCCGGAAATTGATTTTTCTTTAAAGATGGAATACGATGTTCGGCGAACAGAAACGGAAAGCGGAACGCTTGCATCAAAACAAGTCGATGTCATTCCCCTCAACGCCCGATATAAAAGTTTGTATGAATTATCGGTGGAGCAAGAAAGTACGCTGAAAATAAAATTCGTTCCCGTTCCGCCGACAGACGCGTATGTGCAGCGCCGCGAAGTGCCCGATATGGTCGGGATGACGGCCGATGAAGCGAAAGCGGCTCTTGCCGAGAATAATATCCGCGCTTTGTTTTATACGGCAATTGATTTGCCCGCAACCTATGTTGTCGGTGATGAGCGAACGGAAGTGACGCATCAGTCCGTTTTGTCCGGCACGTATTTGGGAATCGGCGAGATTTTGTTTGTGCTGGCGGAATTCAGAAGGGGGGCAAGAGCAACATGACGACAAAGGAATCCCGAGAGCCGATTGAAGAACAGATTTTTGCGCCGGGATTTTTTATAGAAGGAGTCGCCGAGATTCTTCTTCAATTAAAAGAGGATTTGTATCAAGTCCAAAAAAACTTAGACGCCTCCTCGGAAGAAAGCCGGAATGAAATCCTGAGAAACCGAGAGCTTTTTGGAACCGGAATCCGACCGTTGTGGTACACCATGCCGGAAATCGAATTGACGATTAAAATGGAATATGTCGAGCGCGAAGAAAAAACGATTGTCAACAACATCGAAAAGTACGTTAAAAGAACGAGACTCGTGCCGATTTACGGGGACACGGATTGAAATTTCATAAATATATCATAAACGGACACGAAATATTATCATAAACAATATAAAACATTATCATAAATAGATATGAAAAATATCAAAAACGGATACACATCATTTTAATATATATTATTTATTAATATTTCGCCTTCAACAATCGAATTCAGTGTATTAAAATCATCATTTTAAAAAAGAGATATTTAAAAAAAATAAAAAATATCTTTAAATTTTTATCAAATATTATTCAATAAGTTTCCACATATCCGTTCCCGGGTAGTCGGGGTGTTCGTTCTCGTTGCCCGGCTGGAATGTAAACTCATGATCTTTCAAATATTGATAGTTTTTATTCTTGTAGGACACAATTTCCCCTTTATTTACTTTCATTCCTTCCACAAGTTCGGGATAACCGGCGGTGCCGTCCGAAGAACCGTTTTCATCAAATGTGTTTATGTCGCCCAAACGCCCTTCCGCATAATCGGCAAGTGCTTCCATATCCGAGATCGCTTTCGCCAATTTGTCGTTCGTTTCATTCAATTCGTCGTTTTTGGCTTGAAGGTCAGATCGGACCGAATTCAATGTAATATTCGTTGAATTCAATTCATCGTTTTTGGCTTGAAGATCGGAAAGCGTGTCTTTCAATTTGGTTTCTGTCTCGCCCAAAGTATTGTTTTTAGCTTCCAATTCGGCTGTTGTATTTTGAAGGTCCGACTTCGTCGCATTCAACGCGTCCGTTGCTTTTTTAAGTTCTGCGTTTGCTTTGGTTATCATAGAGTCGATTGCGTTTCTTACTCTTAAATCATCGTCTTCGCCGCCCCATGTAAGCACGCCCGTCGCATAAGCAACGCCTCCGAGACCGACGGTGAGAGAAAACAATACAATAAAAATAACCGCAACCGATACAAGTGATTTTTTTGTTTTTATACGATTTAATATCCCCATATTTTATCTCCTGTTTTTGTTTTTGTATACGTTTTAAATAATCCGTATAATTATCCGAAAAAATCGGACACCCCTGTTAAGGTAAAAAATGCCGAGAAGTTTAAAGAATAAGGGTCATGATAAGAACAATCATATAAATTGGTGTTCAAATCATGATCATGCAAATGAAAAATAAGTATATTTTCCGTTCAAAAATTTCTGAAGCTAAATTTAGACAAATTGTAAAGCTTTTTGCTT
>JAVESN010000046.1:0-13466 GCA_034006575.1 Methanimicrococcus sp. | reverse complement strand
ATCAAAGACAATGCGTATTTTGATGAAATCTTTTGGCTGAATTCGATTGACAGCGCGCAACATCGTTCTTGGAGTGGTTTTGCTTTTGAACAAGTTTGTATTTCCCACACGCGCCAAATGAAGAAAAAATTAGGCATTTCCGGTGTTTTGACAAATATATCGGCATGGAGAAGTAAAAAATCAATGCCGGGAGCTCAAATTGATTTAATTATTGACAGAAAAGACGATGTGATTAATTTGTGTGAAATGAAATATGCCGGCGCCGGGTTATTTTCAATCAATAAAAAAGACAGTGAAAATTTAAGCCAAAAAAAAGAGGCTTTCATTTCCGAGACGGGAACGAAAAAAGCCGTTCATTTAACAATGGTGACAACATACGGAATTTCTAAAAATATGTATTCGGGCATGGTTCAATCCGAAATCATATTAGATGACCTTTTTGAAGACTGAAATACTTTTGAGGATGAAGAGATTAAAATCTGAAAATGATTTATTCCCTCATTCGTCTTGGTTTTCATTTGAAACATAAATAAAATAATTATTCTTTAAAATCATTTTTTTAAAACCGTAATCGTTCGCGTTAAACTTCTGTGAACGCGCTGCTTATAAATTTCTTCGATTTCAAATCCGGCGTCTTTTGCAAAAGCTTCAACACTGATTTCAGAAACGACAACCGCTTTTTTTCCGAATTTTAAAACGCGAAACATTTCAACAAAAGATTTTTCATACAGCCATTCCAATGATTCCGCTTTGATTGCCGCCGATCTTCCGTAAGGCGGATCCGTAATAATCGAATCGGCCGATTCATTTTCAAACGGCAGGCCGCACGCATCGCCGACAAACAGATCATAAGAAATCAAATCCGTGCTGCTTTGCCGCTCTTCTTTTGTAAGCAATTCTCCGGTGGATTGCGCGTATCCGCCCAAATTTGTTGCGGCGCCGATAATGATTTTTTCCTGCGCATCCACGCCCAGAACTTTGCCGCCGAGAAGTCCGGCTTCAAGCAAAATGCCTGCCGTGCCGCAAAACGGATCAATGACGACAGAATTTTTTCGGACGCCCGCGATATTTGAAAGCGCTCGAGCGACGCGCGGCATCAAAACGCCCGGATAGAAAAACGGTTTTTTTTGCGGCGATCGATGTTCGTAAGCGCCGCGATCAATAACGGCTGCCAAAATTCCGAAAACCGCTTTATCCGTCAAAGTTAATCGAAAAGTCACATCCGCATTTTTAAGAGACGCTCGAAAACCCTGGCGATAAATGCGGCCGCCGATTTTGCCTTCCAAATCAACGGATTTTAAAACGGAATTATCGCCCAGACGTTTGGCGCGAACGACAAAGGTTTCCCCTTCCGACAAATAATCCGCGGCTTTAAAGTTTTCCGCGGCCGACAGAATGGTTTTTTCATCGACCTTTGTGATTTCAATCACTTTTGAAATCGCGTGCGTCATCGCCAAAACAGAAGGCATTTCTTTTTTCATCATGAGAAAAATATCGTCGTCCGATATCGCCGGGTCATTTGAAAAAATATCAACGATTAAGCAATTCAAATATTCTTCTGAAACGAAAAAATCCAAATTCCGAGAAGAAAGAACACTCAAAACCTCGGCCGCCGGAATTTTCGGATGCTCTCCGGACAACTCAAACGCGTATAACATAATAATCTCAAAAAAAGAAAATCCGAAAAAACGGATTTCTTACAAAAATTTAACCTGTTTTGGCATTTTTCCGAATCTCTTTTGAATCTCGGGCGGCCAATTTTTCGGATCAAGCCCGTGTTGCGCCAAGAACGCCGCCGTCCATCTTTCAAGGCCCACGCCGGAACAGCCGCTCCAGAGTTTTTCGCCGCTTTGGCTTTTGACGTTAAATCCGCTCGGGTATTTTTCGCCGTTGATGCTGACATTTTGGAATTCAAGCCATTCCCCGTTTGGACCGCGGTACGGAAGCGGCGCTTCATAGTCCGTCGTTCCCGTCACTTCATCGGCCGCAACGCCGGCAAGGCCTTCTTGCGCCATAAACCAGGGCGTGACCCAAGCTTTTCTCCATTTCAAATCCAAGATGTCATTGAAAATATGCATGTAGCGCTCGTGAAGAAGTTTTGTGGTTTCAACGACTTGCTCTTTGGTTCCGAGCCAAACGAGTTCGATTCGGTGGAATTCGTCCACGCGCTCAATCCCGTGAATACCGCCGCTTTCATAACGATGCGACGTTCCGGAGCGGTCAAAAATCAAGATCGGCAAACTTTCGGTTGCAATGGTTTCCCCCTGGAAAAAACCCCACGACGGCGGACATTGCGCATAACACATGCCTCCGATCGGATCGCCGATTTTATCTTTTAACATTTCAACCGGCACTTCGTGTGTGATTTTGTAATAATCCATGACGTCTTCCCAATATTCGGGGTCGCGCGTTTTGGGAGGACAAACGTAATAAATTTCGGGATAAACCCCTTTGGCGTGTCCGGAATGTTTCCAAATATCCCACATGACCAATTTGGGAAAAATCATTTCATCGTATCCGAGCGGCGTTAAGATTTCATCAACCACGATTTGTTCAAAAATTCGGAACAAACGTGTCGTGACCGGACCGTGAATCCACTGACCACGACCGGCGCCTCTTTTAAGCCACCCTTGTTTTAACATGTCTTCCGTCGGGTCTTCTTTGTAATGGAATTCCCGATCTTCGCTTTCCCAAAGCAAATTCCAGTGTTCCGCTTTGGCCCCGTAAGCGTCTTGTTCCAATTTGTCTTCGATTAATGTTAAAATGCGGTCCGGAACTTGATTTCTCATTTCCGCTTCGCCGACTTCCAACGTTAAAAGAAGCTTTCCTTCATTGAAATCCACCGAGGAGACGTAAGGAATTTTTTTGTTTTTTAAATCGTGTTCGGCCGGGACGGATATTGTAAACATTTCCGCATCCAGCCCGCGAATTCCAATTTTATGGTTCTTGCCGAGCGGCTCGGCCAAAGCTTTTTTAAGGCGCAGAATCGCATCGTGAACGCGAACGTAGCGGCCGGACGTCAATTCGATATCAATGCTTTTATCGCCGATTGCCCAGCTTTTAATTTGAGCGCCTTCGCCCGCGGGCGCACCTTTCGCTAAGATTGTATCTTTTGCTTCGGTCATAATTTTTTCAATATCTTCTTTTCCGATCGCAGGGTCTGCGCTTGTTTTCAAAGAAGCTTTTAAGTAAAATTCCATGTTTGAAACATTCCTGTTTGGTTTTAAAAAATAATAAAGGATGTAATTGCGTATAGATAATTAAAGTTTATCGGATACGAAAATAAAAAAATCGACGAATTTAAATAAGGAGTGTATAAAATTATAAAAAGAGTGATTCAAATGATAGACACAAATTTCGAAGAATTTATGAAAATTTTTAACAGATATTTTGAAGAAGTTGTAAAAAATGAAACGCCGAAAGAATCAAAACAAATATTGATTGAAACCGGCATTTTGGACAAAGACGGAAAAAAAATAATCAGACATGGAGTTCAATGGTAAATGTATACCAAATTTCCGCATTTAATTTTAGGATTTCATGGGTGTTCCAATAAAACTTGCGACAAAGTATTGCACAAAAATGAAAGCTTAAAACCGAGTACAAATTCATATGATTGGCTTGGAAACGGCATTTATTTTTGGGAGAATAATTATTCAAGAGCGATAGAGTGGGCAAAAGACCATTATACCGATTACGGAGTCATTGAAGCAATTATTTAAAAACAAATTGAAATACTCAGCTAAAATTAAAAACGACTTGAAGTACCCGAATTTTTAAATTAAGAGTGTTCGTCTTTTTTTTGAGAAGCTTTTGTGGCGCGAACCGCCCCGTCCGCGTTCATCAATAAATCATCCGCTGTCGCCAGCATTGATCCGATTTTATCGGATTTTAAAAGAACTTCGGCCCTGTTTTCATGAACCGCCGTTTCCATGTCGCGAAAATTATCGGGCGCCAAGGACAAAACTAATTTTTCGGAAAAATGATTCTCTTTTTCAAAATCCGTTTCTTCAATGAAACAAATTTGGCCGGAAATACGAATCGCCGGTTTTTTTATCGGGATTTCGAGCTGTTCTTTGACGATGTCATTTAGATTGTTTAAAAAGAGGGTTGCACACCCTTCACAGTCGTCCCCCCCGGGCAAAAGCCCGCCCGACGCGATATTATGACCGCCGCCACTGCCGCCGACGCTTTCTGCCGCCGTTTTTACGGCAACGGAGAGGTCCAATCCGCGAGAAATAAGATTGCGCGTGCCGCGAGCCGAGATTCGGAGGATTCCGTCCGTTTCATTTAAGCAAACAAACGGTTTGCTCGGATTAATATATCGGATGTAAGCGGTTGAAACACTGCCGGCGGAATTCAAATCTTTGCCGTAAATATAAGAGAGGTGGGAAAGTGATTTTGCGGTCGGCAAAACCGCGGCTAAATTTTGAACAAGCTCTTCTTGAGCGGTGTAATAAGTGGCGTAGCATTTCTCAAGAACGGACGCGTCTCCCAAACAAAGCGCCATCGCCGCGTCAAATTCCTCTTCTTTGTTGCAGCTGTCCAAAATGCCGGCCAAATCAAAAACGTTTTCAACGGCCAGATTTTTCAAATAATAAATATTTCCGACGGCGGCTTCAATCGCATCCGGACTGTCCAAAGGTTTTAATTTTTCCAAAACGGCATCGCACAATCGTTTCATTTCATCGTCGGACAAATCATTGATGTTTTTTGACGCTTCTAAATCCAACGATTTTAAAAACGAGCGGATTTCATCCGGTTTTCCCGTAATATCCAAATAAGGCTCAGTCGTTCTCATAAAAATATGAAACAAATCATTGTCGCCGACTTTAAGTCCGTATCGGCTTTCAACAACGCCGACTGACAAGGCTTCGTTTAAGATTTCGGCATTCGCGGCAACCATTAATTGGCGGTCTCCGATGATTCCGGCAATCGCCAGCGAAGACAGATCGTAATTTTCTTCCCGCATCGCGCGCGCCGTCAGATATGAAACGCCGGCGCCGGAAATCATGTAAGAACCTTCCAATCCGACCGTCATCGGATTAACGACAACTTTCGCCGGTGATTTCCCGACGGGCACGTGGTGGTCCAAAATGACAATCGGATTCGGCAGAGCCGATAAAAATTCGGATTGCCCACTTCCGATATCGCAAAATACCATTAAAAAATCCTCGGGAAAGGAAGAAGCGAGCGCGGAAACGATGGAGCCGTCCAATTTCGGATAAATTTTATGAAAGTAAATGATTCCTTCGCGCCGGAAAGCTTGAATCATAATGGCGGCGCTCGTCAATCCGTCCGAATCGTTGTGTGTTACCAAACAAACGTGGGGGTGCTGTTTAATAAAGCGCGCTGCCGAATCCGCCTGCTTTTTTAAATGGCGGATTCTTTCGGATTCCGGAAGAGATTGAAAATGAACCATAATATCACGTTTATAATCTCTTTTGATGTTTGCCTTCTTCTTAAATTTTAGGGTTGTTTTATAAAACGAATAAACCGATAAAATAAACGATGTAAATCAAAGCGATCAGGGCGCCTTGCAGGCGTGTGATTTTCTTTTTGTATCCGAAAAACGCGACCAGTAAGAACAACGCCATCATGAAAATGTAATCGTACCTGAGAAGCTGGCTGTTAACGGTCAAGTCCACGAACAGAGAAGAGATTCCCAAAATCATCGTGATATCTAAAATGTTGGCGCCGACAATGTTTCCGATGGAAAGGTCGGAATGCCCTTTTTTAAAAGACGTGACGGCCGTGATTAATTCCGGCAATGAGGTTCCGATAGAAATCAGAGTCAATCCGATAATTAGTTCCGAAATCCCGAGCTGATAAGCGATTTCGGTCCCGGTCACAACAACGAGCCGACTGCCGCCGACGACAAAAACCGCGCCGACAACAAACATGAGGATGTCTAAATAAGAGTCTTTGATTTTGATTTTTCCCCAAAGGCCTTTTTTTGGTTCCGTTTCGATTTTGACGGATTCGTCAATTGTTTTTGATTGTTTCTTTTGATCTTGGTAAATGTAAAAGAGATAAGAAACAAAAATAACCAACAAAAGCAAACCGTTCGCTTTTGTGATGACGCCGTTTAAACTGAGAAGGAATAAAACGGCGCCGGAAAGAATCATAAAAAGCGCTTTGACATTGAAACTTTTATCGTCGATTGCAACCGATCTTAAAACGACAATAAATCCGATACCCAGACCGATGTTACATATGGTAGAACCGACGGCGTTTCCAATAGCCATGTCCGCCTGGCCGTTTAAAGCGGCCATAAAGCTGACCAGAAATTCCGGCGCGGTGGTCGCGAAACTGACGATTGTCGCGCCGATGACGGCTTTTGGGATGTGATATCGTTTTGAAATATTGACGGCGGCTTCGACAAACCAATTCGCGCCGGAGGCAATCAAAAAGAGGCCGGCAAAAAATAAAATATAAACAAAAATATTTGAAAAAACCATTGAATCCACTCGAATAAAAAATATAACTTGAACGAAAGGGTAAACAGAAACATAGAATATAAAGGAGAGCATTGATTTTTTGAAAATAAATGAAATAAGAAGAAAAGTTCAGAAAATATATTAATCTTAAAAAGAATTTATAATGAATTTATAATGAATTAATTTGGAATAAGAAAGAAAAATGTGAGAAAGAAAAATGAAATGGATGAATTTGGTTAACGTTGAGGGGATTTTTTCAAAGGAGTCTGAGAAAGCCGGGCTGCCTCCTGGAACGCTTCTTTATTCGGGGGATGAGTCGGAGGAGAAAACGGATGCGCCCATCCGAATAATCGAATACAATGAAACCGAGAATTTTGAAAAATATATTCAGACCATTGAAGAGATAGACGAGATTGTCGTGACCGATAAGATATTATGGATTCACACAACAGGGCTTTGGAATGTTGAAAAAGTGCGCCGCCTCGGAGAAAAATTCAATATTATGCCGTTGAGTTTGGAGGATGTTGTCAGCCGATTCCAAAGGCCAAAAATTGAGGATTTTGAAAATTATATATACGTCATTTTAAAACACGTTTGTTTTGATGCGGAACAGAAGAAAACAATAAACAATCAAATCAGTATTATAACGCTGGACAACGTGGTTTTAACGTTTTCCGAAAAACCGACATTCGTTTTTGACCAAGTGATTCGGCGAATTCAAAAAGACGGAAGAATTCGAAAATACGGCGCGGACTATTTAACATACGCTTTAATCGATGTGATTGTCGATCACTATTTCTTTGTCTTAGAAGCGTTTGAAGAATGGTCGGCGGAAATTGAAAAGAAAATAAGCGGGTCGTTTGAAAAAGAAGCGGCCGCCGAAATCAATAACATGAGAAACGAGTTGTCTCAGTTTAATAAAAATGTTTGGCCGCTTGTCGGCGTGATTGAAAAGATTGAAAAAATTGATTCCAAACTCATTAAAAAAGGATCCCGCGTTTATTTCAGAGACGTTTCCGACCACGTCATCCGAATCACGGAAGCCGTGGATTCGGACCGCGAGGTTTTAAGCGGAATTTTTGATTTATACAACTCAAACGTTTCAAACCGGCTCAATGAAACGATACGTCTGTTGACGGTAATTTCAACCGTGTTCATCCCTTTGACGTTTATTGCGGGCGTTTACGGCATGAACTTTCGGAATATGCCGGAGTTGTATTGGGAATACGGGTACTTCGCTTGCCTGGCGGCGATGGCCGTCGTTACGTTATTGATGTTGGTTTATTTCAGAAAAAAAGAATGGATTTGAAATTTGAAAAAATGGAAAAATAAATCCGGTTTATAACATCCTGACAATTTTATAAGATCTTGACATCCAAACAAATATTGTATTGGTGCGGCGCGTAAGAGCGCACCGTTTTCTTTTCTAAAACCTCAATGGAGCGGTTTTGTTTGGCGGCCGCCTCTTGAATCAGCGCAACGGAGCCGTCAAATAAATCATCGTCCGACGTCATGGCGTAATAATGAATGACGCCGCCTGTATTGCAAAGCGAAACGGCGGTGTCCAAAAAATCACACGCGTTATGCGGCAGATTCATTAAAACGTGGTCGGCGGCGCCGGCAAAAGAGTCGGAAAGCTCGGCGGCGTCTTCGTTTAAAGCGATAATATTTCGAACTTTGTTCAATTCTATGTTTTTCTTTAAAAGTTCAACGGCCGCTTCGTTTTTATCATTCGCGATGACCAGGGAGGGATTTCCTTCTTTGGCGATTAAAATGCTGTACGGGCCGACTCCCGCAAACATGTCTATGACAGTTGCGCCGCTTTCAATCTGATTTAAAATGCGGTGGCGTTCCGTTGAAAGACGCGGCGTAAAATAAGCGCGCGCCAAATCGACATTGTATTTGCAGCCGTATTCTTTGTGAACGGTTTTCGTTTTGTTCACGCCGGCGATAAATTCCAAATCGCGCGTTCGAAATTCGCCCGAAATCGGGCCTTTTGAAAGCAAAACCGTTTGAACGGAAGAGTGCGCCGTCAAAACGGCTTCCGCGATTTTTAAATAATCGGGAGATTGAACTTTTCCGGCATCCTCATTTCCGGCATCTTCATTTCCGGAATCCTTATTTTCGGCATCCTCATTTCCGGAATCCTTATTTTCGGCATCCTCATTTCCGGCATCCTCATTTTCGGCATCTTCATTTCCGGCATCCTCATTTCCGGCATCCTCATTTCCGGCATCCTCATTTCCCGCATCCTCATTTCCGGCATCGCCCATTTTGACGTCGTCGTTTTTTTCATCCAAAACGGCGATGTCGCCGATGATTTCATAAGACGGAGAAAAACCTAAAAGTTCCGAGACGGTCGGCGGTTTTTTATGAAGAGCGAAAGAAACGTCATTGAAAAAACAAAGAAAATATTCCGTTTTTTCAGAGGTTTGCGGTATTTTTGAAACCGTCGGGCTCAAAGCGTTGAGAATTTTCAACCGCTCTTCTTTTAAAGGAGCGCGAGAGAGCGGCAAAAATAAATAGACCTCATCTGAAAACGGTTTGCACGCATAATCAAAAAGGTCCATGTCGTCCAATATTTGGCGAACGGATTCGCCGTCTTTTTTATGCGCTCGAAAAGCGTTTCTGAGAACGGTTTGGGGTTTTTCGGGAGAGGATGTTTTTTGAGCCATGGATTTCAATCATCGTTTTCAGTTATTTTATAATAGCGATTCGAAACAATTTCTTTCTTCGTGATTCCTTTACAGCGGTATCTCTTTCTGTTTTTTGTCACGGGCGTCCAATTGATGGCTTTTTGAGGGCACCAGTTGATGCAGGAAAAACACATTTCGCACTCGTGAAGGAAAATCGGTTTAGACGCCGTCAGCTTCACATTTCGAACCGGGCACACGTCTCGGCATGTTCCGCAATTGTTGCAATTATCATTCACCGTGAACCGTTTATCCAATCTCGGAATCCGGCGATACAGCGGATTGAATAAAAACCACGAAACAGGTTTGGCGATGATTTTGGGCGTTTCGTTATCGTAATGAGACGCTTTTTTAGAAATATTTTGCGCGATGATTTGGGTTTTGGCTTCCGCATTTAAAAACGCTTTTTCAATGGCGGCGTCGGATTTCGTTTTCGGCAAAACGATGAAATTTGAAACCAGCGGGACGATATAGCCGGCCGAAAGTGAATGTCCGTATTTGAGGAGATAATTTTTAAGAGAAGTTAACGCGAGTCCCGGCATCATTCCGCAAGTGGCGACCGCATAGATATAATCGGATTTCGGCATTTTTCGAATAAAGTCAAAAACGATTAACGGCGGTTTAGACATGTATATCGGAAAAACCAAACCGACGGATTCTAAAACGAGCGGATGGTTGGGATCTTGCGCCGCCGTTTCTGCCGCCAACTCCGCCGGCAAATCCCGTGTAATCGGAATCAATTCGATTTCCGGAAAGGATTCCTGAATTTTTCGGGCGACCCATAAAGAATTGCCTGTCCCCGAAAAATAATAAATTCTGTGAACCATCCAAATCACGCTCTTTTTGAATTTAAAATGTAAATATGAAATAAATTATGAAATAAATTGCGGAACAATTATGAAATAAATGAAACAAATGAAACAAATGAAACAAATTGTGAAACAAATGAAACAAATTGTGAAACAAATGAAACAAATTGTGAAACAAATGAAACAAATTGTGAAACAAATGAAACAATTATGAAACAATTATGAAACAAATCATAAATCGATTGTTCGGTTTTTGAAACAATATAAATGACGATAAAAAGATTTAAAAAACTTTGGGTTTCTTTGAAACTCTTCTTCGTTTTATGAAAGGTTTTCGTTTGACCGGTATTATAAAAATTCTGTAAAAACGGATTTCGTTTAAATTTAATATTTTATTCCAAAACGTATTTACAAACGCCGATTTTTAATAGAAGACAAGCCTAAAAGGATTCACTTGAGAAACGGTTGATAAAATGACAGTTAAAATTTCAGTTCTTGTCTCCGGCAGGGGAACGAATTTACAATCCGTGATTGACGCGATTGAAAACGGGGAGATTCAAAATGCGAAAATCGTTTGCGTCATCAGCAATAAAAAAGACGCTTTGGCGCTAAAACGCGCCGAGAAACACGATATTGACGGCGTATTCATCAATCCCGACGATTTTTCATCCCGGGAGGAGTATGACAAAGAAATGCTCGCCGTATTAAAAGAAAAGGAAACCGATTTGGTTTTGTTGGCGGGTTATTTGAAAATTATCAGCGATTTTGTGATTGAGGCGTACAAAAACCGAATCATCAACATTCATCCGTCTCTTTTGCCTTCTTTTAAAGGATTGGACGCTCAAAAACAAGCCGTGGATTACGGCGTCAAATTTACGGGCTGCACGGTTCATTTTGTGGAGCCGGATTTGGATGCCGGACCGATTATTATGCAAAAAGTAATTCCGGTCTTTGAAGACGACACGGACGAGTCGCTGTCGGAAAGATTATTGGTTGAGGAAAACAAAGCGTACCGCGAAGTTGTCAAGCTTTTCGTAGACGGAAAATTGGAAGTCAATGAAAGAAAAGTAAAAATCAAAGAGGATTAAAAAAGCGGGTCGCGCGCGATCGGCACATTTTTTAGAAATAAATGAAAAAGAACCTCGTTTTTTCAAAGAAATCCCTCAAATACAGCCTGAAAAAGGTTTTTCGCGGACGCCCGATCCGATTTCTAAAAGGCGACCCTGAAAAATCGAGAAAAAGTTAATCCAAAGTTTGAATCAATTCTCCGATAAAGTAGCCGGGCGTTGCTTGAATGATTTTAACTTCGGCGCTCATGCCGGGTTTTAATTCGGATTCGTTTAAAACGACCGGCTTATAATCGGCGGTTCTTGCCAAAACACCGCTTTCTTTACCGTATTTGGAAATAAAAACCGTTTCGATTTTTCCGACCCTCTCGTTTTTGGTTTCTTGTTTGAGCCGGTCCGTTATTTTTGTCAAATCCCGAGATCGGACCGATAAAATTCGAGAATCCAAATTCCGAAGCGGAAACGCTTTTGTTCCAGGGCGCGGAGAATATTTTGAAATGTTGACCTTGTCGGGTTTGTATTTTAAAACCCATTCCGTCGTTTTTAAAAAATCGTCATCCGTCTCCCCGCAAAAACCGACAATAATATCCGTGAATAACGTTAAATCGGGAAAACGCTCTTTAAACGCCGAAATAATGGAATCCACGTCATCCATGGAATAATGGCGATTCATTGATTTTAAAACGTCTTCCGATGCGGATTGAATCGGGATGTGGAGGAATTTATAAATTTTCGGATGGTCAAAAGCATCGATTAAATCCGGCAAAATCGGCAGAATTGAAAACGGATTCATCATGCCGACGCGAAGTTTAAAATTTCCCGGTATTTTTGAGATTTGCCGTAACAAATCCGGAAGACGCATTTGAAAATACGGGGATTCCGATGAGAAATCCATTCCGTATTGACTGTCGTCTTGAGAGGTCAGCCAAATTTCAGAACACCCTTCCTCAACCGCCGTTTGAATATCCGAGAGGATTTCATCCGGAGAGAAAGAAATCAAATCTCCGCGCGCGAATCGGACAATGCAGTAAGAGCATCCGAAACGGCACCCGGTTGAGATTTGACAAATGTGAATGTTATCATGATAACGAATTTTTGGAACATTCAAAAAACCGTCCGGCATTTTTGACGAAACACGAACGGGAACATAATTATGATTTCTGAGAATCGGTTCATTCAATTCGTTCGATTCGTTCGATTTATTCGATTCGTTTGATTCGTTCGATTCGTTTGATTCGTTTGATTCGTTCGGTTTATTCGATTCATTTGATTCGTTCGATTCGTTCAATTCGTTCAATTCGTTCAATTCGTTCAATTCGTTCAATTCGTTCAATTCGTTCGATTCATTCGATTCGTTCAATTCATTCGATTCGTTCAATTCATTCGATTCATTCGGTTTATTCGATTCATTCGGTTTATTCGATTCATTCGGTTTATTCGATTCATTCTTTTTTACGGAGTGCTCTTGAATTTGAAAAAGCAGATCTTTCAACCCGTTTACGGAGCGGACGCCGAGAATAAGCGCTTCGGGGTTGGCGTTTAAAATCAAATCCGATTGGACTTCGGGCATGCAGCCGCACACGATAACGTCTTTGCCGCGCTCTCCGAATGTTTTAATTTTGTAAAGAATTTTCTGCTCGGTCGTGTACTTCACCGTACAGCTGTTGCAAATGTAAATATCCGCGTCCTCTTCGTTTGAAAATTCAAAGCCGGACGTGAGAATTATGCTGCGCATCGTTTCAGCCGACGCTTGATTTGCGGAGCATCCGAAGGTTTCAAAATAGATTTTCATGATTCCCTTTCATAATTATGATAATAAATAAAAAAATAAACATTCCAAAAAAATATTTTAAAAATATTCAATAAACATTTAAAAATATTCTAAAAATATTTAAAAAACATTCTATAACATTCCGTAAACATTTTAAAAAAATATTAAAAATGTTCAAAAAACATTCAAAGAATATTCCAAATAAAATTGTGATTTGATTTTTTAAAAACGATGAAATCAAAGAGAGAAGGATTTGTGCTCCTTGTCTTTGATATAAACGCTTTCTATAATTCGAACAACGCCGGAACCGCCGACAAATAAGCTTGTCAAATAAGCGTCGCCGCCTCCCAACAGTTTCGCGCGGCTTAAAAACGGACCGTCCGTGACGGCCGTTGCGGAAAAGATGACGTCTTTTCCCGGAACCAAATCGTTCGTTTCTCGGATTTTATCGATTTCGTCTTTGGGAATGCCCATTTTTTGGAGGCGTGGAAGCTTTTCTTCAAATTCTTTTAAAATTTCCACTTCGGATTTCTCATTGGCCACCGTCGGTAAAACAAGACGCCCGATGATTTTTCCGCCGAGCCCTTTCAGGGCGCTTGCGGTTAAAACGGCTTCGCCGGATCCGCCGGAGCCCATGACCATATCGACGCCGGAATCGGCAAAACAAGTCATAACGCCCGGCAGCA
>JAVESN010000096.1:0-5837 GCA_034006575.1 Methanimicrococcus sp. | reverse complement strand
AAACTGACGGATCGGATTAAGACCGCTTGATCGTCATCGACGGAAAAGGTGTAGACTCCTTTTTCGAGGGTGCTGTCTTTTTCAAAATTTCTTTGATAATCAAAGGTTAAAGTTTCATTTCCTTTTTGCAAGCCTGCAAATTCCCAAACGAAAAATCCGGGAGCACCGACTATCGGGTCGTCGGCATCGGAATCGTCCGCCAAAAGGAGGCCTTCTTTGACTGTTTTTAAAATTTTTCCGGGGGCGCTCACGTCCCAAGTGTAACCGGTGGACGGGTTTCCTTTGAGAATCATTTGGGCGGTTTTATTTTTGTCGTCCGTCGTCAAATTTTGGAAATACAAAACCTCGTTGTTTGAAGAGATGGAAACCACTTCAATCGTGTTGTCGGATGCAACAGAAAAGACATACGTCAAATTTTCGATTGTCGTTCCTTCCTCAAAAGATCTTTCGTAAACAAAATTCAAAGTGGCCGTTCCGGATTTTAAAGCGTCGTATTTTAAGATATGAAGACCGGGAGCGCCAACCCTGTTCGGGGTGAGAACCGTGTTTTCGGATTCATTAAAGATTCCGGAAGCACCGGAAACCGTCCAACCGTAACCGGTAGACGGGTTTGTCGTAAATTCAAAATTGATAGATTTATTATCGTCGGATAAAGTCATATTTCTGTAAAAACCATCCGCGTTTATCGTGATGTTTTCATCACCGTTTTCATCATCGTCAAGACAGCCGGAAAACGCAACCGCCAAAACAAGACCAATGATGACGAATAATTTGATTAAATTTTTCAAAACGATCCCTCTTTTTTAATTATCAAAATTATAATAAGCCATAAATTAAGCCATAAATTAAGCCGTAAATTAAGCCGTAAATTAAGCCGTAAATATAATTAATATAATTTATACATTCATTCAATTCAACAAGATTGAATCAAACTCAAATCAAAGTAAAGGACATAATTATATAAATAATTCACTTAAATTAAAAAAAAAGATATTTATAAAAAAATTAAAATGGATTGATTTAGAATGAAATCAATACATTTTTGCGATATGAATGATTTGTTCCGTTTCTTTGCCGCAAACCGGACAGATGCCCTTTGATTTTTTCATATCGGAAATCGGTGTTCCGAGAATGCTGGCGTTTGTTTCTTCTTCAATTTCCGTTCCGCAGTCTTTGCCGCCGCACCACGCAATGGACGCGACGCCGTTTTTAATTTGGGCCGCCACATCTTCTAACGTTTTGCACGGTCGAATCTGAGAATACATCTTTTCTTCCGCCGCGGCGTAAAGGTCGATTGCCATTTGTTTTAATTCGGCGCGAATGGTTTCGTCAATATTTTCCAAAGAAACGAATTGTTTTTCTCCTTTGTCTCTTCGAACAACCACCGCCGAATTTTTCTCCAAATCTCGCGGACCGATTTCGATTCGAAGGCAGCTTCCTTTTAATTCCCATTTGTAATACTTCGCGCCCGGGCGCATGTCCCCGGCATCCATTTCAACGCGAAATCCCGCGCCGCGAAGCGTTGAGACAACTGTGTTGCACGCGTCCATAACGGCTTGGGTCGAATCTTTAAATAAAACGGGAATCACAACGATTTGAATCGGCGCGACAATCGGCGGCAAAACCAATCCTTTGTCATCGCCGTGAACGGAAATCAACGCCGCAATAGAGCGCTCGGAAATGCCGTAGGAGGTCTGATTCGCGTATTCCTGCTCTCCGTCCTCATTTTCATACATTATATCGTAGGGTTTTGAAAAATTTGTTCCCAAATGGTGAACGGTTCCGATTTGAAGCGTTTTTCCGTCCGGCATAATCGTGTCCAGCGCGATTGTATAATCCGCGCCCGGAAATTTATCCCAGTCGGGTCTTTGGGAAATCAATGTCGGAATACAAAGCATATTATAAATATCCGTATACAAATCAACAGCCTCGTCCACTTGTCTTTTGGCGTCATCCCATGTGGCGTGAACCGTATGCGCTTCTTTAAAGGATGTGATTTCGCGAAGGCGAATCAACGGCCGCGTGTGTTTTGTTTCGTGGCGGAAGGTGTTGACGATTTGATACAATTTCAAAGGGAAATCCGCGTGGGAGCGCACCCAGAGTTTGTACATCGGGTAAATCGCCGTCTCGCTGGTCGGGCGAAGCGCCAAACGAACATCCAGAGGGCTTAAACCGCCGTGCGTGACCCAAAAAACCTCGTCCTCGAATCCTTTGATGTGGTCCGCTTCTTTCATGAATTCCGTTTCCGGAATGAGAAGCGGGAACAATGTTTCTTCGTGTCCGGAGTTGTCCATCACGTCTCGGATGATGTTGTAAACGCGTTTTCGAATTCCGAATCCAAACGGATACCAAACATAAAGACCTTTGACGGGATAGCGGACATCCATAATTTGCCCGAGATCAATAATAGCATTAAACCATTCGCTGAAATCGGATTTTAAGGGCAAAACCGTTTGTTTTTCTCCTTTGCCGCTTTCTTTTTTATTTTCGACCATTTTCAAATCACCAAAAAATAAGATAATATTTAAAATCTTTAAAATAATTAAAATCTTCCAACTTTTAAATGTTAATTTTTAAATCGATTCTATTAAAAATTCAATCAAATCAATCGAAATCATAATCAATTGACGCCCTGTTTTCAACGACTTTTTTGACATAAACCGCAATTTCTTCATGAAGCGGATTTTTTTGATACGCGTACAAATCTTTTTTGGAATTGAATTCGGCAATCAGAGCCATGTCAAAATTGCCTTGAATATCGGGCGCATTTGGAAAAACGTTTATTTTTCGAATTTCTGAAATCTTGCCGTTTAATCCTTCCAACAATTCTTTAACCTGCGCAAAATTTTCATCCGCGGTTTTTCCTTCCGCTTCCGGTTTTAAATTCCATAAAACAATATGTTTCAACATGATTTCATAAACAGGTTTTTTCTATATAAGACATTCACTCTCTGATATTTATTCTTAAATTTCGATTTACATTTAAACTCAGATATTTGCTCTTAAATTTCGATTAAATTTAAATTAAATTCAAATATTTACTTTTAAATTTTAATATTTATTTTTAGTATTTATATTTAATATTTATATTTAATATTTATTTTTAATATTTATTTTTAAAGTTTTTTTATAACCGTGTATTATTTTAACGGATGTTTCATAAATAATACAGAGGTTCTTCTCCTTTTTCTTCTTCATACGATTATTCTAATCTTATTTTTATTTTTATTTTTAACCGGTTTAAGAAAACGACTCCGGATTTTCACGGACGGTCGGTCCTCTCAAATAAGATAAAACGGCGCCCGTCAGACATAAAACGATACCGGTATAGAAAGTTGTTTTCATGGACAAGAGAAACAGGGGAACGGTTTCGGGTTGAATCATTTCCGTGCTGCCGAGAAATATGGAAATCGTACACATCGCGATTGCCATTGAAAGCACCATTCCGGATTGCCTCATAATGGATAAGGACGCGCTTGCGCTACTGTAATCTTTTTGACAGACACACCCCATGATTGTGGAGGTGTTGGGAGAAGCAAAAAATGCGAATCCGATTCCGAGTATGATTTCATAGAGAATCAAATGGGAAAGAGAAGAATTTGCATTCAGCGTGGAAAGGCAGAATAAACCGACAACCATTAACAACATACCGAATGTGGAGAGGTAGCGGCTGTCCACTTTATCGGAAAGGCGCCCGACGAAAGGGGAGAAAAGCGCCTGCATCAATGGTTGCGCAAGGAGAATCAATCCGGCGGTTCCGGCCGGCAAATTCAATATTTTTTGCAGATACAAACTGAGGAAAAAGGCGATGGCATACGTTCCGGCATAATTTAAAAAGGCGGCGAAGTTGGAGCGTGAAAAGTGCTTGTTTATAAAAAACAAACGGATTTGCATAATCGGATACGTTTGTTTTTTTGTGTAATAAATAAAAATCGGAAGCGCAATCAATCCGATGAGAAGAGCCATAAACGCCCAGGTGTTTGGCAAATTGCTGAGACCGAAAAGAATAAAGAAAATCGTAATCATATAAAGAACAGCCCCTGTTTTATCAAACGGTTCTCCTTTACCTTCAATAAATTCGATTTTCAACGCGCGATAAATAAGAAGCGTTCCCGCAGCCGCCAACGGGATTAAAAGCAAATACAAAAAACGCCATCCGAAATTTTGCGTTATAATTCCGCCGACAACGGGCCCCATGGACGAGCCGATGTAAACGACGGCGACATTGATTCCGAATACGGATCCGCGACGAGAGGCCGGATATATGGAGCTGAGAATCGGAAGCGAGGTTGAAAAAACGCAAGCCATGGCGATACCGTCTAAGCACCGGAACAGAATCAATATCAGAAACGAGGGCGACATCAATTGTACGATTGCGGAAAACGTCGCTAAAAGCATCCCCGTTAAAAATAATTTTCTCCGCCCGATTAAATCCGAGAGGCGCGCAATCGGCACCAAAAATAAAACGGATGAAAAGAGATAAGCGGTTGAAATCCACCCCAAAGCGTGTGCTCCGACACCGAATTCCGCCCCGATTTCAGGCAAAGACAAATTCAGCATGGAAACCCCAAAAGGCGTCATGAATGAAGCCAAAGAAACGCCGATGAGAATCAATCTTTTCTGTTTTTCAGTCAGTTCATTCTTTTTTTGGGAGTCGGAAATAAAAACGGGTGATGACATTTGTTGATCGATTTTCAAAAGGATGAGGCTGTATAATAACCCAACCCTTTGCCCCTTTAGAAATGTAAACGAAAACAAACCCTCTTTTTAACAAAATCAGAAAAATGCCCGACCGGACTTAAACACGATAACAAAAAGCGATAAGGATACTTTATCGGTGATTTTTATGGCGGCATTTGGGATTTTTTTAAAATATCTTAAAAAAATGCCCGACCAAGGTTAAACCTCAAAACAGAAAGCGATAAGGATACTTTATCGGTGATTTTTATGGAAATGGTTGAGATTTTTAAAAACATCGGAAAAAATTCAACTCTAAAAAAATAAACCGGAAAGCGGTAAATAAAATTTGAATTTAAAAATGAAAAAAATATTTTTTATTGAATATTTGGGGAGACATCCGCAAATTTCACTTTTTCGCGCGCTTCGCTTGTTCAAAATCAAAATGAGCGGGGCGGTATTTGTGATTTAAAGAAGATATTAAAACCGCCAAAAATAAAAATGAAAAAGGGAAACAAAAAACAAACCGTAAAAAAATAAATAATTAGAATGCCCGACCAAGTTTTAAACACGATAACAGAAAGCGAAAGGGAATGTTTTATTGATATTTTAAAACTGTTTGTCAATTTCGATTTTAAAAAAAATATTTAAAATCCGGCAATCGTTTTTCAAATTTTTAATCAACTCTCAAGAACGACCGTTCGCTGCAGGCGCCGCCGAAGGCGGTGACAAGGCGAACGGATTCAACCCAAAAAATAAAATGAAAAAATGAAACAAAAAGAAAAACAAACAATAAAAATGCCCGACCTGACTTAAACACGATAACAGAAAGCGATGTGGGTATCTTATCGTTGATTTTGGAGAAGTAGCATTTGATTTTATAAAAACGACGGGAAAGAGTACCGGAGGGTAACCGTTAAAAAACAAACCGGAGAGCGGCGGATGAAAAACAAACGCCCCCCGGACAGCGAAAACGCAGACTAAGTTTAAACTTTGAAGTAAAAAATGAGGCGAATTTTGGATGATATTTTTGGGGTCAATCCGCAAATTTCGCTTTTTCGCGCGCTTCGCTTGCTCAAAATCAAAATTAGCGGGGACGGAATTTGGGTTTTTAAAAAATTAAAACAACCAAAAATAAAAATGAAAAAGTTAAACAAAAA
>JAVESN010000086.1:0-6930 GCA_034006575.1 Methanimicrococcus sp. | reverse complement strand
AAAAACAAAAAACAAAAACAAAAAACAAAAAACAAAAAAGGGTTATGAAAAAAGATCCGTTGTGATTTCATTTTCAAAGATTTAGAGGGAATCGTGGGCGTTTTCCAAACAGAAGGAAGCGGCGTCGTATTGCCGAACTTTGCTGAGGATGTAATCGCCGACTTCTTTTGTGGAGTAAGGACCGCCCAAATCGGGGGTTACGATTTTATCGGAGACGGCTGCGGCGACGGAACGCTCGATTAAAGCGGCTTCGCGGGTTTTTCCGATGTGTTCCAGCATCATTTTCAAGCTGAGAATGGCGGCCATCGGGTTTGCGATGCCTTTTCCGGCAATGTCGGGCGCGCTGCCGTGAACGGGTTCAAAAAAGGCTTGAGTGTCGCCGATATTCGCGCTCGGCGCTAAACCGATGCTGCCGAGCAATGCGGCGCCCAAATCGCTGAGGATGTCGCCGAACAGATTTGTCGTCACGACGACATCGTATTTTTGAGGGCGCATCATCAAATCATAAGCAAATATGTCAACCAATTTATCGGATGCCGCGATGTTTTCTTCTTTTGAAACCGACAAACAGGTTTTTAAAAATAATTGGTCGGACTTTAAAACATTGGATTTATGAACAATCGTTAACTGGTTTTGGCGCTCTTTTGCTAAATTGCAAGCGAACGCCGCGATTTTCTCGGAGGCTTTTTTTGTAATCACGCGGATCGTCGTTGATTTCTCTTCGCCGATTTCTTCAAGGCCGGAATAAAGACCTTCCGTATTTTCACGAACGATAACGATATCGATGTTTTTTTCTTTCCGGTCTTTGATTTTTAAAAGTTTATAAATTCCGGGAATCGGTTTAAGGGGACGAACGTTGGCATACAAATTCAATTCTTTGCGAATTCTTAAAAGAACGCTTTTATAAGAAGGGTCGTTCACCGTTGTAACGGCACCGAATAAGATACAGTCACACGTTTTTAGAAGGCGGATATCCTCATCCGTTACGGCGCTTCGGGTTCGCTCCCATTTTCCGAATCCGACGTCGACCGGAACTTTTTCAATTTTCCAATGATACGTTTCATTAAAATAATCAAAAATGGCAACAGCTTCGGGAATCACTTCTTTTCCGATACCGTCTCCTTCAACAACCGCAAGTCTCATAAAATCACCAATCAATCAATTAATCAATCAATAAATAAATCAATCCGCCGCATTTTGTTTTTTTCGATGCGCCACCAAACCGCCGTCATTGAGAATGTCCAGTAAAAAGTCCGGCAGCTTACCGGTCGAATATTCTCGGACATTCTCCGGATTTTCTTTCGGATAAACACGGATGACGCCGCTTTCTAAATCCACTTCCGCGGAATCGCCGTCTTCTGCGTCCACGTCCGCTTCAATGATGAGAAGTCCGACATTGATTGCGTTTCTGAAAAAGATTCGGCCGAAATATTTGGCAATCACGCATGAGACACCAGCATATTTCAAAGCAAGCGGGGCTTGTTCTCTTGAAGAGCCGCAGCCGAAATTTTCACCGGCGATTAAAATGTCGCCTTTTTTAACATTTTTTGAAAAATCGGGATCAATGCCTTCCATAGCATGGTCTGCAAAAATCTGCATATCGGTCGTTCGAAGATATTTTCCGGGAATGATGACATCGGTATCGATATCGTTTCCGAATTTCCAAACGTTTCCTTGAATTTTTTTTTCCATAAAATCACAAAATGAATTTAAAAAATTTAATGAAAAGGAGAAGAATTTTAATGAATTGAAATCTGCATAAATTTTACAATATATCTATTTATTATTTCATGAGATTTCTTTATTTAAAAGGTTTGCCGCGTTTTTCAATTTTTTAAAATATATCGTATTTTTAAAATATCTCGTGTCTAAAAAAACAATTCTGTTTTAAAATTAACCATGAAGAAAATGATTCTGTTTTTAAACCTACCGTGTTTTAAAAATTGAAAAATGAAAACGACTTCATTTCGCGGTTTCATTTTTTAAAAACTTAAAATTCTTTTTATTGGAAAAGGGGTTGCTCGGTGTTTGCCATATAAAAACGCATGACCCAAACAACAAAAAGAGTGTTGAACAAAGACACGGCCACGGCAACGGTTAAAGAGATGACGAATGAAACCAAAACAAATGCCACTCCCATTAAAATCGATTCAGGAGAATTGATTGTCAGCAGAAGAAAGACAGCGGAAATCGGAAGAAAAACGATGGTTGCAATAAACTGTGTGACAATAATAACCGCCATTTGAAATAAAAAAATACAAACGATAAATCCGAGAACTTTACCGGGTTTTTCTCTTAAAAATTGAACGGATCTTTGAATCGCAGCTGTTACGGAAATCTCGTCGACCACGATTGAATAAATGGAAAAATAAAACAAGATTGAAATAACGAGGAAATAAACCGTATAAACCAGCGCTCCTAAAACCAACGGAACCGCAAGCGTTTCAAAAACTTGAATCATCAAATCCGTGTCTAAAAGAATATTTTCAAATATTTCAAACGTGTAACCGGCATTTGTAAAAGAAAGATAAGCCGGAATAAAAAGAACCAAACCCGCGGAAATAACAATTCCGTATAAAATATTGTAAAGAAACAAAGGGAAAAAGTATTTTTGAGCCAAACTTTTAAAAACGGACCAAGAGGTTTTTCCGGTTGTAACGGCTTCTTTAATCATCCCGAGAAAGCCCGCGCTGAAATAAATTGAAATCAACATGGCAAAAAGGGTAACAAGCGCCGTTAAAATTAATAAAACATTGGCATTGAATTCAAAATATTCGGGTTTTACGACCGTCGCGATATCCAAAACCAAACTTAAAAGGGACGCAATGGCAACAGAAACAACCATCGGAACAAAAAGAACGGTGTTTTTCATTAAATCGTTAAATCCTTTTGAAAAAGTCTCTGTTATATTTTCAGACATATTATATCACTCCATAAAAAATCATGGAGTTATCAGATATATATTTTGCGCAACGGTAAAAACTGTAAAAGAATTATAAAACTGTATTAAATAGAACTATGAAAATAAAATAAGGACACGCAAAGACAATAAATTCACAAAAAAATGAAGAACGAATTTTACTTAAAATTCTAAAAACTTAAAACGCCATTTTATTGGTCGGCGCGTTTTCTTTTACGGAATTTGCCGTTCGTTTTTAAGATTTGGTTTTTTAATTTGCCGTCCACGTTTATTATCCGGATTTGCATTCTCTGTTTTCCGTTTTGGTTTGCCGTTTTGGTTTGCCGTTTTGGTTTTCCGTTTTGGTTTTCCATTTTGGTTTGCCGTTTTGGTTTTCCGTTTTCAGTTTGCCGTTTTGGTTTTCCGTTTTGGTTTGCCGTTTTGGTTTTCCATTTTGGTTTGCCGTTTTCAGTTTGCCGTTTTGGTTTTCCGTTTTGGTTTTCCATTTTGGTTTGCCGTTTTGGTTTTCCATTTTGGTTTGCCGTTTTGGTTTTCCGTTTTCAGTTTGCCGTTTTCGGTTTGCCGTTTTCAGTTTGCCGTTTTCGGTTTGCCGTTTTCGGTTTGTCGTTTTCGGTTTGCCGTTTTCAGTTTGCCGTTTCAGCATGTCGTTTCAACTTACCGTTTTGATTTACCGTTTAGGTTTGCCGTTTAGGTTTATCGTTTTGGTTTACAATCCGAATTTCCGGTCTTGATTTACAATTTAAATTCTTCCGTTTAAATTTACATTTGCGTTTATAGTTTGGGTGTAAAAGTTTTAATTTTTCGGGTTTTTATTTATATTTAAAACTTCTATTTCTCCTCAATCTTTTATAATCTATGAAGAGAATGATGAAAAAAGGGTGCCAAAAATTAAATTAAAAATTATATCGGACGGATGAGTTTGGTTTTTTCAAAAAATGTGCTTTTAACGGTTATCGGCGGTGTCGGTTATAATGAAACAGCGGACCATATGGAATCAAAAACGATTTCAACCGTTTACGGAAATGTTTCCGTTTTGTTTTTTTCAATTTCGGAAGGAAATGAAATCGCTTTTATTTCCCGGCATCAAGGGAAAAATCATGTGCCGCCCCATAAAATTAATTTCTTATCCCTGATTGAGGCGGCAAAACAAATAAAAGCCCCGGTTTTGTCCGTTAATTCTGTCGGCATCATGAGAAATATACCGTTGATTTCAAATAAAGCGAAACTTTCTTCATTCCCCGATTCTCAAACGGAGGATTTAATCGTTACGCCGGATCGTTTTTTCGATTTCCCTTTTTTCATTCCGGAAGATTTTATCGACATGACAAAAAATCGAATCGGCACATTTTACGACGAACAAACCGTTCACACGGACATGACCGACCCTTATTGTTCTCATCTTCGAAATCTGATTTGTTCAATATTTGATGAAAAAGAAATTTCGTACTCAAAAGGAATTTATTTATGCACTCAAGGACCCCGATTTGAAACAAAAGCGGAAATTCAAATGTACGCGCACTTCGCGGATGTCGTGGGCATGACGGGCGTTCCGGAAGTCGTTTTGGCCAAAGAAGCCGGTTTGTGTTACGCTTCCGTTTGCGTGATTTCAAATCCGGCGTCCGGACTCGGACAAAATATGCTGACGGCCGATGAAGTCAAAGAGTCCGTCAAAAAAACGCAGAAAAAGGTTTTTGAAATCATATCGGATTTGGCGATTTCATTAAAAAACCAAAAAACGGATTTCAAATGTTTTTGTAAAAAAGCGACTTTAAACGGAAAACTTTAATTTTATTTTTTGACGTTCGTTTTTGTGACATTCGTTCTTGTCATTTTTAAACGGAACGGATATCAAATTCCGGTTTGACGGATTCAATCGGATCGGCAAACCATGCAAAAGCAGCCATCGCGCCGATGATGCCGTTTCCGTCTAAAATGATTTTCACGTTGTTTTTTTCGGCCACTTCCAATGTTCTTTTACGATCGACACGTTTTGTTCGGCCGGCTTTGCTGTATTCTTTCAATTCGTCGGACACTTCAAATCCGGTATAAACAAGCATTCCCGTATTTTCGCTGACGCTGTATTTTAAAAGCAGTTCTTTGACGTCCGCGATTAATTTTTCCAAAACCGTTTCGGTTGTACATCCGAATTCCAATATCGCCGACATGCAATTTTGCGTTTTTTCGGGAACCGGATAGAGTTGAACAAGCGCTTGGGAAAGATAAATCGCATCGTCGTTGCTGACGGTTTTTGCAATGTTATGCGTCAGCGTCCAAGTGGCGCCTTCGTCGCAAGAATCCGTGTCATCAATCGCAATTAAAACGCGTTTGCGTTTCGGAACGATGATTTTTCCGGTCGCCGTTTTTCCGCCGCCGGATTCCGTGATTTCATACCTTAAAACGCCGTTTGCGTACGCGCGGCATTTGGTCGCCCCGACGCCGCCTCCGCCGATTCCCATGTATGTGATTTGAACTTCATTTTTTTCATCGTCAAAAATGACGGACTCGATTCCCGCGGCCGCGACGGATGATTTTAATTCAAGCGCCGAGTGGCCGGTTTTAACGGAATAACGAATATATTCGCCGACCGCAACGGCGTTTGTCACGGCGGGAGATTTTGCGTAATGATGTAATGACCAACAGGCTCCACCATAGCAATTGGAATGTTCGATGATTTCGGCTTTTTGACCGTTTTCATCACAGATTGCATAAATGCCTTGATACGGAATTGTATAGGGATCATCCATCAAAAATATACCTCTTGCAAATGTTTCTCTTTGTTAAAGAATCGACTTTTTATAAATGATTTGGTGACATTTGTACATACAAGAGATATATTTATACATAAAGGATAGAAACCTCAAATCTTTAACTCAACCGATTTGGTTTTTACCTCCTTTTCAAACAAATTTCAAATATTTTCAAATAAATTTCAAACAAATTTTAAATGTTTTTCAAACAATTTTTAAGCACTTATTAAATAATTTTCAAACACATTTTAAACACATTTAAAGATTTTTTAAATGATTCTCAAACGATTGTCAGATATATTCTTCCTGTTTTAAACTGATGTAACACCCGTCTCCGATGATTAAATGGTCTCGAACTTGGATGCCTAAAATCTTGCCGCTTTCAATCATTCGATTTGTGATGATGATGTCTTCTCGGCTCGGGGTCGGGTCTCCGGACGGATGGTTATGAATTAAAATTACGGAGGCCGCAGATTCCAACAAGGCGGTTTTAAAGATTTCTCTGGGCTGAACGATGCTGAAATCCAAACCGCCGACAAAAACAATCGTATCCGATAAAATTTGATTTTTGGTATCCAAACAAAGGAGAATAAATTTTTCCTGTTTTTCTTCCCGGATTTTCGGATAGATGTAATTAAAAATATCATCGGGATTCCCGATTTTTCGTTTTGTTTCTTCTGA
The DNA here is from genome assembly GCA_034006575.1 of Methanimicrococcus sp. Classification (GTDB taxonomy): domain Archaea; phylum Halobacteriota; class Methanosarcinia; order Methanosarcinales; family Methanosarcinaceae; genus Methanimicrococcus. The sequence continues at coordinate 582 of JAVESN010000086.1, read as the reverse complement.
AAAAGATTCCAGCCGCCGCGACAATTCAAAAACCGAAATAATTCGGCAGGCGTTTGTTTTTCCGATTCCCGGCATTTTTGTCAATTCAAAAACCGTGCTTTTGCTCAATTTTTTTAAGGAATTTTTCGCGAAGATATGCCGGCATATCGTAATCACATTCATTTCTCTTGTTCCCGATCCGATAATGATTGCCAGCAATTCCGCATCCGACAAAGCGTCCGCCCCGTATTTCAAAAGGCGCTCGCGCGGTCTTTCCGATTCCGGCAAATCTTTTATTTTCAATTCCGTTTTATTTTTGGTTTTTGTTCCGATTTCAATCATATTTATCAAAAAAAGTATTCATCGGAATATAATAACTATTTTTAATTTTTAAAAAACGGAACTGTTTTAAAGAAGAGAAAAAAGAAAAAGATGAAAAAGAAAAACAGAAAGGGAAAATGGAAAACAGAAAGAGGAAATGGAGATAAGTAAAAAAAAGATGGAAAACAGAAAAGAAAAATGAAAATAAAACAAAAAAAGGAAAAGGGAAAACAGAAAGAGAAAATGGAGATAAGTAAAAAAAAGATGGAAAACAGAAAAGAA
>JAVESN010000080.1:0-8117 GCA_034006575.1 Methanimicrococcus sp. | reverse complement strand
AAATGGAGATAAGTAAAAAAAAGATGGAAAACAGAAAAGAAAAATGAAAATAAAACAAAAAAAGGAAAAGGGAAAACAGAAAGAGAAAATGGAGATAAGTAAAAAAAAGATGGAAAACAGAAAAGAAAAATGAAAATAAAACAAAAAAAGGAAAAGGGAAAACAGAAAGAGAAAATGGAGATAAGTAAAAAAAAGATGGAAAACAGAAAAGAAAAATGAAAATAAAACAAAAAAAGGAAAAGGGAAAACAAAAAAAGAAAAAATGAAAAAAGAGACGAAAAAAAATAATTGGGTTTTTAAAATTATTTTTCCCATTCCGTTACGGAATATAAAATATTTCGGCGTTTTAATTCCTTTTCAATTTCTTCCGTAAAAACGCCTTTTCCGAAAATGACTTGATTCTCCTCTTTTGAATTTTCGGAACGGACGGTTGTCTTTAAAACACCGCAGGACGGGCTTTTGGAAACGCCCGTTATAAGAACGGCGTGTCCGTCTTTGGCAAGCATTTCAATCATATTCGCATAGGGTTTGAATAAGTCTTGACAAAGTTCTCGATATTCTTTCATGTCATAATCTTCTTTTGTTTTTTTCTCTCGATGGACGCCGCCAAATAATATTTCAGGGCAAGGAAGCTGAATGATTTGTTTGCCTTTTGTATCAAACGGAATCGGCCGGCGTATACCTTTGACGCGCGTGGAGGCGTTGAGAAGGCAATGGGATAAAACAAAAATTTCCGCGGGATTTTGAGCCATGATCAATCATTCGGTGAGTATATGTTATATAATATTGCCGGCATGTATTTGATAATTGTCTTTTTAAAGAACAAATAGAAATACAATCAAAAAGCAATTCGAAGATGTCATTTCATATATTATAATTCACACATGACGAATGAAAATATATAAAAATGGGATAATTTATAGTATTTTTAAAGAGAATTAAATTAATTAAATTAATTAAATTATAAGGAGTTTTTTAAATGGCTGATTCTTTAAGCACAATCCTTTCCAAAGGATGGAACGATTTTAAAGCCAATCCGATATTGTTGGTTCCCGGCATATTGACAATGGTTTTGACTTATCTTTTTCTTATCGCGGTCTTTTTCTCAATTTTCGGATCCTCAATTCCGACGGATCTTATCATCAACAGCTACTTTATCGATTCGTCATTTATAAACGATTTTGATTTTTCATCCGTTCATTTGGGTAATTTTATTGCGATATCGGGAGTTTCTCTTATTTTGTTTTTAATTCTTTCCGTATTTTTATCGGCCGGCTTGGTCGGTATGGGAAAAGAAACGGTCGTTAAGGGAAAAACAACATTTAGAGATATGTTTTCATACGGCACTCAATATTTCTTCAAATTGTTGTTGTTGACGATTGCCACGGTGGTGATTTTTTTGTCGGCTGTCGGAATTCCCTTCGTTCTTTTAATGTTTATTGCCATTCTATTCGTAACGCTTTTTAGTTCGGCATTCGGGGTATTGGCATTTTTCATATTTTATTTGATTATCATGTTATTGGTTCTTATTATCACCGTTTTGGTTTCATTAAGCATCTATTTTGCGACATATGCTTTGGTAATTGACGATTTCGATGTTTTGGACAGTTTAAAAATTTCTTACCGCCTTTTCATGAATAACAAACTCGATATTTTTGCGTTTGTTTTTGTCATGATTTTAGTTTCTGTCGCTGTTTCCGCGGTCCTTCAAATCCTTTCATTCGCTCTTTCTTTCATTCCGATTTTAGGAGATTTGATATATATCGTCTCAGACGTCGTTTTACTGTCGGTCGTCTCCGCTTTGACAACCGTTTGGTCCGTTCGAAAATATTATGAATTAACAAGAGCGGACGAATCCGAAGATACCGGAAAACCGGAAGAAATCGAAACATTCAAAGAGGAGGAGACATTTTCGGAATATTCCGAAATCGAACGAGGAATCCTCAACGGCGAATAAAATATAATCCGATAAAAAATGATTGAATTCATTTTTTATTTCTTTTTACTTTCTTGTATTTTACTTTTTTACTTTTTTGCATTTTATTTTTAAGTTTTTGTATTTACAGATATTATATCGGTTAATCAAAAATGAGGACGCCAACTTGAATCATTCAGAATTTTAAAGATATTTCTGAAAGAATTTAGAGTATTTCTGAAAGAATTTAGAGTATTTCTGAAAGAATTTAAAGTATTTCAGAATCAGAAAGAATTTTGAAATTATTCAGAAAAAAAATTAGAATATTTCAGAAAGAGTTTTAGAATATTTCGGATAGAATTTTGAAAGGATTTCAGAAAAATTCAAAAATTGAATAAAATATGTTATTTGTTTTTTAAAATTTTTATTTATTCATTTTGAATTCTTCGCTCTTGAATTATTTTTTACACATTTATCCATTCTTCAGATAACTTTTTTATTTAAAAAGGAATCACTTATTTATACTCCTATTTTCGTATCTTTAAATTTAATTTATATTTAAATTTTAAAAGAATTTTTAGGGTTATATTTTTGAAAATGAATTCGGGCAGGATAAAAAGATGAAATATATTGTTGTTACGGGCGGTGTGATCAGCGGTCTTGGAAAAGGGATTACTTCGGCTTCAATCGGGCGAAATTTAAAGAACAGAGGCTATAAAGTAACAGCAATCAAAGTGGATCCTTATTTAAATGTAAATGCCGGCATCATGACGCCGCTTCAGCACGGCGAAATCTGTGTTTTAAATGACGGCGGAGAAGTGGATTTGGATCTTGGAAATTACGAGAGATTTTTAGACGTGGACTTAACGGCCGACCACGATATTACAACGGGAAATGTTTATTCCACCGTTTTGGACCGCGAACGCCGCGGGGAATTTCTCGGAAAAACCGTTCAAATCATTCCGCACATCACAAACGAAATCAAATACAAACTCAGAACCGCAGCGAAAAGAAGCGGCGCGGATGTTTGCCTCATTGAAATCGGCGGAACGGTCGGCGACTATGAAAGTATGTTTTATATGGAAGCCATTCGCCAAATGAAAAATGAAGAGCCTCAAGGAAACATGAAATTCGTTCATGTCACGCTTTTCTTTGACGATACGCAAGGGGAGCAAAAAACAAAACCGACACAGCACTCCGTCAAAGAAATGAGAACGCTCGGATTATCTCCCGATTATATTGTCGGCCGCTCGACCTTGCCGCTGAGAAAAGAAACGAAAGAAAAAATTTCTCTTTTCTGCGACGTCCCGGAAAAATGCGTTATCAGCGCTTTTGACGTGGAAAATTTGTACGCGATTCCGCACATTTTGGATGAGCAAGGATTAACGGATCATCTCATCGAAGCTCTCGGCTTAGACGAGCCCGAAAATCCGCCCTCGACCGATTGGGATGAAATGGTTGAGCGCATGAAAACAGTCTCTGAATTGCCGGACTCAGAAGTCGTTCAATTGGCTTTAATCGGAAAATACACCGACCTTCCGGATTCTTATATCAGTGTTTTTGAAGCCGTCAAACACGGCTCAACCGCTTCCGGAATTAAAGCGAATGTGGATTTAATCAATTCGGAACGAATCGAGGTTGACCCGTCGTTATTGGAAAATCTCAAAAATTATGACGGAATCATCGTTCCCGGCGCTTTTGGGGAAAGAGGCTCTCACGGAATCTTAAAAGCCGTGGAATTCGCCCGAGTCAACGACATTCCGTTTCTTGGAATCGGATTCGGCATGCAAGCGGCGGTCATAGATTTCGCGAGAAACGTCGTCGGACTTACCGGCGCCAATACGACTGAATTGGACATCAACACGGAACATCCCGTTGTCGACGTGACTTCAAAAGAAAGCGACCTTTCCGGATTTCGCGGCATAATGAAATTGGGAGAATACGAAATCTCCGTCAAAGACGGAACGCTGGCCAAAAAGATATACGGCAAAAACGCCATCTCACAGCGATTCCGAAACAGATATGAAATCAACGAGGAATACATCAAAATTCTTGAAGAAAAAGGAATGGTTTTTTCGGGAGACATCAACGGCACCAAACAAATCATCGAGCTTCCCGAAAAGAAATTCTTCATCGGCACATTATATCACCCGCAATTTAAATCCAGACCGTTGCGCGCCGAACCGATTTTTACGGCCTTCTTAAAAGCGGCAAAAGAAAACAAACATTAAAAACGCTCGATGCGGTTGCGGATTTTAATACAAACTGAAGGTGCAAACGCAAAAAAACAGAAAATGCAAATGCAAAAAACAGAAAATGCAAATGCAAATAAAATAGCGGTTACAAACTTAAATGCAAAACAAAAAAGAAAGTTGGTTTTTTATCAATTAAAAAAAAACCGAATTTAAAATAAAAAAGCCGGAGTATTTCCGGCTCTTTTTTTAATTTAATTTAATTTAATTTAATATTTAAAATTACTTTTGATTGATTTTTAATTCAATTTTAATTCAATTTCAAATCAAATCCGAATCAGAAAATATCCTCGGGTTCGAAGTATTCCGTCGGGTGTTGGCAGGACGGGCATTTTGCCGGCGGTTCTTTTCCGTAGTGAACAAAACCGCATTTCATGCATTTCCAGTGAATGGGCTCATCTCTTTTGTAAAGCGTGCCGTTTTGTAATTGTTCCAAAAGCTTTTCATATCTTTGTCTGTGTTGTTCTTCCACTTTCGCGATTTGACGAAACATTCGAGCGACCTCGGGAAAACCTTCTTCATCCGCGATTTCGGCAAATTCCGGATACATGACGTTTGTTTCATAATCTTCGCCGTCCATCGCCACTTTAAGGTTTTCAGCCGTGGTTCCGATACCGTTTAACTTTTTAAACTCATCTTTGGCGTGTTGCATCTCGTTTAAAGCGGTTTCCTCAAAGACTTTTGCAATAAAAGGGTGCCCTTCATTCTTTGCGACTTTTGCGAAATAATCATATTTATTTCGAGCTTGACTTTCGCCGATAAACGCGGCTTTTAAATTTTCTTCCGTTCTTGTCATATAATTCACCATTATACTGTTTTGAGCAGATTTTAAAAATGCGATAACAGTTTTATTTTTATAAAAAAGGTATGTAACAGATTTTTAATAGAAATTATTATTATTTAAGAGTATCATTTAAAAAAAATTATTAAAAGATATCATTAAAAAAACATCATTAAAAAAACATCATTAAAAAAACATCATTAAAAAAACATCAGTAAAAAAACATCAGTAAAAAAACATCAGTAAAAAAACATCAGTAAAAAGAATCATGGAATATTAAAAAAGCGTCATTGAAAAAACATTGAAAAATATCATTAAAAACTTTTCATCATTAAAAACCACTTTTATTTCTTACAACTTGCAATAAATAATAATCTGTCCGATTTAACGGACAAAACGAGCGGCGGAAATTAAAAAGCGTATTTAATTCAATGTTTGGACATCCATGTTCTTTTTCTGCGTTACACTTTCTTTTTGCAAATCGCAGTCATAACATTTGCCGACGAAAATTAAGTTCGTGTTTTCAATTTCAAAATTCGGAATGCGAGCATTTTCTTTTATGTAATTTGCGATTTCCTTATCATGCAAATCAAAAACGCATTTGCACAACTTGCAATACACGTGATGATGAAAACTGGTGTCCGCGTCAAAGTGAGCTTCGTTGCCGACTTCAAATTTCAAGATATCTCCGTCTTCGGCCATCAAATTTAAATTTCGATAGACCGTGGATAAACTGATTGTCGGAATATCTTTAGAAACTTCCGCATAAACGGCTTCCGCGGTCGGATGCGAAGTCGTGCTCATTAAATATTCCATGATTTTCATTTTCTGAACGGTTTTTCTTTTAATCATACATAAGCCTCTTTTTGGAGTGCAGCCTGACTTCCTTTTGGCCGCGCATCGTTATTCATAATAGGAGTAATAGGCATAATTGATGTTTTATAAATAAGATTAATAGATTATTTGCTTTAATAATTATGGTATCAAATAAAACGATAAGAGGAATGGTCTCATATATAATAATTTTTAATTTCTTCTATTTAATAATCTCAATTCGGTTCCCTTTAAGAAAAAATTCTTGATAGAAATTTTTTCTATTAATATTAAGTCTATATTGAAGCTATATTTAAACCTTTCCGTTTCCGCTTTGCTTTAGAAAACGATTAAATAACATCCCCCCGATTGAATCTTTATGCTAACTTTTGTCGGATTGGGACTTTTTGACGAGCGGGATATTTCTCTGAAAGGATTGGAAGCGATTCAATCGGCGGATCTCGTTTATTTAGAATTTTACACCTCTTACTTGATGGGAACAACCTTTGAAAAAATGGAAAAGCTCTACGGCAAGCCCGTCATTCGTTTAATGCGCGAGGATGTGGAACAAAACCCGAACTGGCTGGAAAATGCCAAAGATAAAAATGTCGTTTTTTTAACGGGCGGCGATACGATGGCTTCAACGACGCACGTTGACCTCCGAATTCGAGCGCATGACATGGGGATTGAGACAAAGTTGATTCACGGCGCATCCATCACCTCCGCCGTTTTTGGCCTTTCGGGACTTCAAAACTATCGCTTCGGAAAATCCGTCAGCGTCCCGTTTCCCTATGTCAGCCATCGCGGAAAACGTGTCATCACGGAAACACCGTACGACACCATCCAATTCAATCAGAAAAACGGTCTCCATACGCTTGTTTTTTTAGACATAAACAACGAACACGGTTACATGACGGTTCAGGAAGGCCTCTCATTGCTTTTGGAAACGGAAAAACAAAGACAAGAGGGCGTTATGATGAACCAAATCGCAATCGGAATCGCGCGCGCCGGATCCGATGATGTTTCCGTCATCGCGGATTTCGCGGAAAACATAAACTCTTTTGAACTCGGCAAACCCCTTCAAATTTTAATCATCCCGGGAAAACTTCACTTTATAGAAGCGGAAGCCTTGGTAAAATTAGCCGGCGCCCCGAAGTGTTTGCTTTCCGATGCGGATTTATAAATCGTAACGCAATTCGCGGAACAAAAAATAAAATGGAAATAAATATTGCAAAATAATATTATAAAAAACAGAAACTCTATTGAAAAATATTATCAAAATATTGTAAAATATTATAAAAATGTGTTAAAATATTGTAATAAATATTATCGAAACAAAACGTGGGAAGAAAAAGTATGCCGGCGGATTTACTGGAGAAAACGTATCGTTATGAAAAGCTTTTGGCGGCCGCCCTTTTAAAAGCCGTTCCGTCATCGATTGAAGCGTCTCATATGCGTGCGGTTGCAAACGATTTTAAAATTATGGCGGATTCCTATCACAAAGACGGGATTCACTTTTTAGAAAAAGAAGATTACGTCAACGCTCTGGCTTCTTTCAGTTACGGGCATGCCTGGCTGGATGCCGGCGCCAAATTGGGCGTTTTTGACGTGGATGACGAAATCCTTTTTACGATTTAAAGATTTAAGGAAAGCTTAATTATTTAACTTCAAAATTGTTTATCCCAATTAGAATATTGAATTTGATGGATGATTGAGAGGAAAATTGAAATACATTTCATTGATTTAATGTTGAAATTAAATTGAAGAAGATTACGAATATGGGAGAAAAATAAATGCCGAATTATAATGTATTTTTAGAAGGGGCCTGGCTTGTTAAAGATGTTGCAACCGGTGAAGACGCAATCGGAATCGCAATTTCTGAAGCCGGCAAACGTTTAAATCCGAAATTGGAGTATGTCGGGGTGGACGTCGGCACAATGAGTTGCGCCGGTTGCAACGAAGATTTTATGAGCGTTTACGTTGTCGCAAATACGGCATTGGTCGGCCTTCTTTTTCAAATGAAAGTTTACGAAGCCGAATCCGAAGAACACGCGTCTCGCATCGCGACGTCCGTAATCGGAAAAGCGCTTCGGGACGTCCCGTTAAAAGTTGCCGAAGTCACCGAATTTTTATCTGACAGCCGCCCGCCAAAACCTGAAAAACATGAAAAACACGAACGAACGGAATATGACGGCGAAAAGCGCGAGCGTTCCGGTTACGGCGGCGAAAAAAGAGAGCGTTCCGGTTACGACGGCGAAAAAAGAGAGCGTTCCTGGTATGACGGCGAAAAAAGAGAACGATCCGATTACGGCGGCGAAAAAAGAGAGCGTTCCGGGTATGACGGCGAAAAAAGAGA
>JAVESN010000043.1:0-14908 GCA_034006575.1 Methanimicrococcus sp. | reverse complement strand
AAAGAGAGCGTTCCGGTTACGACGGCGAAAAAAGAGAGCGTTCCTGGTATGACGGCGAAAAAAGAGAACGATCCGATTACGGCGGCGAAAAAAGAGAGCGTTCCGGGTATGACGGCGAAAAAAGAGAACGATCCGGGTATGACGGCGAAAAAAGAGAACGATCCGGTTACGGCGGCGAAAAAAGAGAGCGTTCCGGGTATGACGGCGAAAAAAGAGAGCGTTCCGGTTACGGCGGCGAAAAAAGAGAGCGTTCCGGTTACGACGGCGAAAAAAGAGAGCGTTTGGGGCATGACGGGCAAAAGCGCGAACGTTTTGATAACTCCGAACGAGACAAAAAACATCATTTCAGCAGTGATAAAAATTACAAAAGAAATGATGATTAAATAAACAGAAAAATTAATTTTCTGTTTCCGTTTCATTTTTTATTTATTTTTATTTTAACCTTATATTTATCTTATTTTTTATTTTGAGGATGTTGAATGTTTTATGAGTCAAAAAATTTCAGTAACCGGTCACACGTCTATTGATTATTTGTTGACGGTCGAATCTATGGCCGGTCCGAACGCGTCTTCGCCCGTTTTGGATTGCAGGGAATATTTCGGCGGCGGCGCGGCGAACGTGGCGGCGGCCATCGCGTGTTTGGGCGGCGATGTCGAATTGATTTCTCCGGTCGGAAATGATTTTTCGTCGCACGGTTACGATAAAGAGCTTTTGAATTTCGGCGTTGATTTATCCAAACTTTATCATATTCCGGACCGCTCTCTCTCAAAAGCGTTTGTCATTACGGATTCGGATTCAAACCAAACCACTTACTTTTATTGGGGCGCCGCCGCGAAACTTTCGGAAATGGAGCCGCCGAGAGTTCCTTTTGTTCATATGGTGACGGCGGACTGTATTTTTAACGCGAAAATGTCAAAAGCCGCGGATTTTGTGTCTTTTGATCCCGGTCAGGATTTAATCACGTATCAAAAAGAGCCGCTCAACACGATTTTAGAAAACACGAACATTTTGTTTGCCAATCGCCATGAAATTCAAATGCTCATGGACATTTCCGACCGCACGTTTGACGAACTCAAAAAAATGATAGACCTGATTGTTATCACTTATGACAAAGAGGGCAGCATTTTGTATGAAAATGAAATCAAGAATAAGGAATACGTTTGTACGGTTGAGACAAAACTTGCGGCCGTTTTGGCAAATTCCGTCGACCCGACCGGCGCCGGCGATTCTTACAAAGCCGGATTCTTAACCGCTTTTGTAAAAGGGTATCCTCCGCGCGTTTGTTGTCAAATCGGAAGCGTCGTCGCGTCGTTTACGGTTGAAAAAGTCGGCTGCCAAACCAACCTCCCGAATTGGAATCAAATGAAAGAGCGTTACTCCAAACATTTCCCGATTTCGGATTTGGAACTTTAAATTTTTAAAAAGCCTCATTCCAAAAGTTCTTCATTCCGTGATTCTTTACTCTATGATTCCTCACTCTGTGATTCCTTACTCTGTGATTCCTCACTCTGTGATTCCTCACTCTGTGATTCCTCACTCTGTGATTCCTCACTCTGTGATTCCTCACTCTGTGATTCCTTACTCTGTGATTCCCCATTTTATGATTTTTCCATTTTTAAATTGACAAGAAATTTTTTCGAATGATTTTTGACGAAGTTCTCCGCCTCCCCAATCTTTTTTTAAATCTTAAGGATAAAGAGGGATTTTCATTGCCGGCGCGCTTGTTTTCGCGAAGTTCAATTTCTTTTTTATTTTCACTCCGGTTTGCCGCTCCATTTTAATATTTTAAGAATAATTGATTATTTGATAAAGAACGTTTATAATTGATATTTCAAAAATTTACAAATCGGAAAGGAAAGAATCATGAAAATTGCAGCTTTGGTTTCGGGCGGGAAAGACTCCGTTTTTTCCGTTTTAAAAATGATTGAAGAAGGTTACGAAATCTCCTGTTTTATTTGTTTGATTCCCGAAAACAAAGAATCGTATATGTTTCATTCCGTCAACACCGATTTGGTTTCTCTCATCGCGGAAGCGTCTGAAATCCCGCTGATTCAAAAAACCACAAAAGGCGTCAAAGAGGAAGAATTAAACGAAATGAAAGACGCCGTTTCTTTGGCGATTTTGAAATACCAAATCCGAGGCGTTTGTTCCGGCGCAATCGAATCCGAATATCAAAAAAGCCGCATTGAAAAAATTTGCGAAACATTAAACGTAGAATCGTTCACCCCGCTTTGGAAATATGATTCCGTTTCATTGCTTTTAGAAATGATTCACTCCGGAATGGACATCCGATTCGCGGCGGTGGCGGCGGACGGATTGGATCAAACCTGGCTCGGCCGAAAAATCAATAACGATTCCCTTTCGGATTTAAAACGCCTTCATAAAACCAAATATTTACACATCGCGGGCGAAGGCGGAGAATATGAAACCGCCGTCTTGGACGCGCCGTTTTTTAAAAAACGGATCCGACCGATTAAAACAAACATTCGCTGGCACAACACTTACGGATTTTATGATATTTTAGAAGCCGAGCTCGTCGGCAAAAATGAATCCGATACGGTAAAAGAGTCCGATACGGTAAAAAAATCAGATGAGGTAAAAAAATCCGATGAAGTAAAAAAATCCGATGCGGTAAAAGAATCTAATAAGGTAAAAATATCCGATGAAGTAAAAAAATCAAATGCGGTAAAAGAGTCTGATTCTGCAAAAAATACGGGTTCGGTGATTCTTCCGTGATTTCCCCCGTCAAAGAAGCGCTTTTGTATGAAAAGTATTCCTCCGGCAACGTTCGATGCGGTGTATGCGCTCGAAAATGTGTGATTGCGCCCGACAAAACAGGATTTTGCCGCGTTCGAAAAAATATCGGGGGGACGCTTTACGCTCTCAATTACGGTTTTGTATCTTCCGAAGCGATTGACCCGATTGAAAAAAAACCGCTTTATCATTTTTTACCGGGAACGACGACTTATTCTCTGGGCACTTTCGGTTGCAATTTCCGCTGTTTAAATTGTCAAAACCACAAAATCTCCATGCCGTCAAGCCCCGTTTACGAATCTCTCTATCGGAATAAAAATCAAAATCGATTCGGCGAAATAATAACGCCCGAAGAAGTGGTAACACGCGCACTTTTACTGGAAACAAAATCCGTTTCGCTGACTTATAACGAGCCGGCGGTTTGGTTTGAATTCGTTTATGACCTGGCGGTTTTGGCTCAAAAAAGTGAGTTGTCGGTCGTTTTGGTCACAAACGGATATTTGACGCCGGAAGCCTTGGAAATGCTGGCGCCGCATATTGACGGGTATTGCGTGGATTTAAAAAGTTTTTCCGATTCTTTTTATTCGGATATTTGTTCCGCCAAACTCGATCCGGTTTTAGAATCCGTTTTAAAAGCGAAAGAATTGAATTTGCACATCGAAATTGTAACGCTGATTATTCCCGGAATGAACGATGACGTTTCCGAAGCCAAAGCCGCGGCCGAATGGATCTCCTCTCGCCTCGGAAAAGAAGTGCCGATTCATTTAAACGCGTTTTTGCCGCATTATAAAATGGAACAAACGCCGAGAACGCCGGATTCGACCTTAAATAAAATACGCGCCGTTTATCAATCCGCGGGGCTGGATTATGTTTATATCGGAAATACGATATCGGAATATAAAAACACATATTGCCCGAATTGCCAAGCTTTGCTGATCAACCGCGTTTATTCATTCGGGGAATCCGTTCATTTGGAAAAATCGGAGAACGAATTCGTCTGTTCAAACTGCCGTCAAAAAGTTCCGCTCTTTTGTCCTCCCGACATTCATTTTTAAAAAAAGAGAAGAAACAAATTTATACATTCCGTTCTTTTTAGCCGTACTTTCATTCTTTTGAAAAATTGAAAATCGTTTCAAAATTCAATTTTCATTTATTCAAACAAATATTTTTATAAAACCAAAAACTATCTTTATAAATCAAAAACGACCAATATAAATTAAAAACGAACTTATTCAAATTAAAATCAAATTCATTTAAATAACTTTTACGGGATGTTTATGAAAATTTTAGGTTACAATGATGCGGAACGTTTTGTGATTCGCAATATAAAAGCGCGCGAGATTTTAGATTCACGCGGAAATCCGACGATTGAAGTGGACGTTATTACGGAAAACGGATTTGGACGCGCGTCCGTTCCGTCGGGCGCATCAACAGGAACGCATGAAGCCTTAGAACTTCGCGACGGAGATTCAAAACGATATAACGGCAAAGGGGTTTTAAAAGCGGTTGAAAACGTTTCTAAGATTTCCGATATTTTAATCGGTTATGACTGCCGCATGCAGCGTGAAATCGACATGAGTATGCTTGAGCTGGACGGAACTCAAAACAAATCCGTTCTCGGCGCAAACGCGATTTTGGGCGTTTCCATGGCCGTTGCGAAAGCCGCCGCCGCCGAATCGAATTTGCCGCTTTACAGATATATCGGCGGTTCAAACGCTTTTACCCTTCCGGTTCCGACGCTCAACGTTTTAAACGGCGGCAAACACGCCGGAAATGATTTGGCCATTCAAGAATTTATGATTCAGCCGGTCGGAGCCGAAACATTTTCACAAGCCATGCAAATGGGCGCAGAAACGTATCACGCGCTCGGCAAATATTTGAATGAATCCTACGGCGCTTCTTCCACCAATGTCGGTTATGAGGGCGGTTACGCTCCGAAAATGGAAAAAACGGCCGAAGCTTTGGACGCTTTGATGATTGCCATTGAGCGCGCCGGATATTCCGACAATGAAATTAAAATCGGTCTGGACGCGGCCGCTTCCGAATTTTATGACGGGGAGAATTACAAAGTGGACGGCGAAGCGATGTCTTCCGAAGAATTAACGGCGTATTATATCGATTTGGTCAACAGTTATCCGATTTTATCCATCGAGGATCCGTTTTTTGAAGATTCTTTTGAGGATTTTGAAAATTTAACGAGCGAACTTTGGGAAACGATTATTGTCGGCGACGATTTGTTCGTGACCAATCCCGAAAGAATCGCAAAAGGCATTGCTTCAAACGCTGCCAGCGGTCTTTTATTAAAAGTGAATCAAATCGGCTCCCTCTCAGAAGCCATTGACGCGGCGACGATGGCCACAAGAAACGGCCTTTCCCTTTTTGTCAGCCACAGATCGGCCGAGACGGAAGACACAACCATTTCCGATTTATCCGTTGCGCTCGGCGCCGACATGATTAAAACCGGCGCTCCCGCCCGCGGCGAGCGAACGGCAAAATATAACCAAATGCTTCGAATCGAAGAAGAACTGGGAGACGCCGGAGAATATATCCGCATTTAAGAGAATATTTTTTTATTCTCTTTCTTCTTCTCTCTTTTTTCTCCTCCCCTTCTTCTTTTTTTCTTTCATTTTTTTCTTTCATTTTTTTCTTTCATTTTTTTCTTTCATTTTTTTCTTTTATTTCTTTTTCATTTCACCCGTTTCGGCAAAAATAAACCGTATCTGAATAGCGAAAAATAATGATTTTTAAAAAGCGGAAATAAAAGAAATCGCAAAGGTTTGTTTGATAATATCTGTTATTTAAAAATAAATCCTGCCATCATCTATTTATCGAATAATGAGATTTCCATTTTATGATTGAATGGACTTCAAATATTATGATTTTACTCGGGGTTTATCTCCTGTTAAACACCCTTGTTTTTGGTTTGTACGGCTTGGATAAGGCGAAAGCGTCTTTAAACCGATGGCGCGTTCCTGAAAAATCACTTTTAATCGCCGCTTTCTTCGGCCCGTTTGGCGCGTATGCCGGCATGATGATTTTCAGACATAAAACTCAGAAAAAACCGTTTACATACATGGTTCCGTTATTCCTTTTGATACATATTCTTCTCATCGGCGCATTCGTTACGTTTTTGTGAGAACGGATCCGATAATTTAAAAAACCCTTGGCGGAACAAAGCGACCTCTTAAAAAGAGAAAAACATTTTTTATTTTTTATTTTTTATCTAAAAACGTTTTGATAGAACCTGTTTTAAAAAACGAAAACAAAACGAAAAGGAAACAAAACGAAAAGGAAAACGAAACAAAAAATAAAAACAAAGGATTTCTCCTTTGTTATTTTAAATATTTTTTTGACAAAATCAAAATTTCATGGAAGGAGAAAATGAATTTGAACAATAGTCGTCAAATATTTCATCTTCTATTTCTGCCAATTTTATTTTATAATCTTTTGATTTGGAATCAATTTTTTTCATTTTTTCTTTGACTTCGGCGTTCATTTGGTCTAAAACCTTTTGACTGAAACCCTCAGTATTTTCCATTGTGAACATGATTCATCATCTGTAAATTAAATTGTAATCCGATTTCGATTCGTTTCCATCGTATTCGAAACCGGTTTATCCGTTATTTAGAAAATCAAACGGCGAACGATATTTGTTCAATTGGAAATATATCTTGTTATATGATATATATTTGATGATGCGTGCGGTAAAATAATTTATATGTGAGTCACAAAATTTTAAAATGGTCTTTGTTTTTCAAAACAAGCTCCAATGTTTCGTTGTATTCTTCAACGGTTCCTTTTACGCCGACCACGTCGTTGATTTCAACCTGCCCGGAAATAGAATCCGCGCCGGACGCGTTGGGAATAAAAATCGGCAAAACCGTGTGATCGCTGCATTCGATGTTGACGATAAGGTGCCCTCCTTTGAAAGTGGAGCGTTTGTTCAAAACAACTCCCTCCACATAAACCGTTTTTCCGACGTCGTTTAAAGTCGGAATAACAGGCTCTTCCGAAACGGAGGAATCCCCCAAAACCGCGGCATAAAGAAGAAAAAGCGTTGAAAACGCCATGAAAAATAAAATGAAAATAATTTGAGTTTCTTTTTTCACTCTTTCACCTCACTCAGAAAAAAGCCGCGAAATTCATAAAAGGATTGAAAAAATCAAAAACAAAAAGTATTTAACGGCTTTAAAAAAAGGAAATAAACGGCAATTGAAATAAAAAATGCGTCAAAAAGTAAGAAGGATTTTCTTTCAAAAAATAAAAAAATTAAAACGAAATAAAAATGAAATAAAAAAATTAAAACGAAATAAAAAAATTAAAACGAAATAAAAAAATTAAAACGAAATAAAAATGAAATAAAAAAATTAAAACGAAATAAAAAAATTAAAACGAAATAAAAATGAAATAAAAGTAAAAAAAAGAAAACGGAAACGAATGAATTTATTCCAAATCCGTTTCTTCAAGCGCCAACGCTTGGTGCGGGCACATATCAATGCAAAGGGCGCATCGAACGCATTTTTGCATGTCCATTGTTAAGCTCCAATCCTCCGAATACCCAAAAACATGAGACGGGCAAACGGAAATGCAGGCGCCGCAATCCACGCATTCGTCTTCGTTTCTGCGAATAAAAGCGTTAAACGTTGAGACAAAAGCGCCGCGCGATTCAAAAGATTCTTTGACCAGCTCGTAATTGCTGTCAAGAATATCAAGAATCATTTCTCCTCCTTTTGAATCCACGTGAGACGATACGATACTGACGAGAATTCCGGTTTTTAAAATAATTTCCGATAACATCGGCGACTTGACGCATTTTTCCGGAAAATTCACTTTAATTTTCATTTCAAACATTCCCCCGGGTATAAAGTTTGCTGATGTGCTCGCTTGTCAACAAGCCGACAACGTTTCGTTGATGATCGATTACGGGAATGGCTGAAATTTTAAATTTCGCCAGCCTTTTGGCAACCGTTTCAACCGTTTCTTCCGGCAAACACGTGATAACGCTTTTTGTCATACACGCTTCAACCGTTTCCTCTTTTCCGTCCGCGACCGCTTTTGAAATATCCCAAGATGTGATAATGCCGACCAATTTCTTGTTTGAAACAACGGAAATATGATTGCTTTCATTTTGTCGCATCAGCTTGGCCGCAACAATAAAACTGTCCGTTTGTTCCACCTGCAAAACGTCCCGGCTCATAATATCGCGAACGAAAAGCGTTTTGTTTGTCTCTTTCATGGGTTTGGTCGATTGTCGAGCGGGCAACGTCGTCGTGTTTTTCCCGAGGAAAAAGGTGCCTGAAGCAATCTGTCTTTTTAATTCCTCCGCGACTTGGCGCGATTTTTTAAAGCTTGACATGCAAGAGGTGGCGGCTTCTTTTCCGTTGATTTGAAGGCTGCCGGAACGAAGCTCTTCATAATTCGCATTTCGAACCACCGGCCGGTCACGCAGTCCGACGCTGTAATCTTTAATGCTGACCTCGATGTCGGCGTCTCGAATCGCCGTCGCTTTTGCCATATCGGCGTCCAATATCGGAATGGGAATGCCGATTCCCAAAAACAAAGACGGCCCGTAGCCGGTAAAAGAAGAAGCGTTCACGTATTCTTTGGTCATTTCTTTTAAATCGCCCGTCGTCATCAGCGTCGCGAATCCGGAAGCGGTCGAGCATTGCGTTCCCTGGCCGACAATCGTTCCCGTGGCGCCGCCTATAAAGATTTTCGTTCCCGCGCCGATGGTTCGGTAAGTCGGGTCATTGGAAAGCGGAGACAGGATGCCGGCGCCGGAATAAGTGACGTTTTTAAAATCAGGCAGGAGTTTTCCCATATAGGTATGAAGCGTTTTTTTAGAGCCGTTGGTTGCGGCATCGTATTTTTGATAAACGTTTCTCGGATTGACCATAATGGCTTGATTTAAATCTTCTAAAGTGATTGTTGTCGCCAGCTCTTTTTTCGGATAGCAATCCGTTCCGTAAGAGTGCGCCAAGACATCAATTTCTTTGCCGCAAATCAAATCTTCGATGACGTGCGCGCCGCCGTATTTTATTCCGAGCTTTTCGGATGTTTGCGCCGCGCCCAAATAGGAATCAACCGCCGCAAGACCGCTGTACGCTTCGACATCGTTTAGAAACATTTTTGTAATTTTTATTGGGATTTCGGAATGCCCGAAATTCAAAAAAACACCCGAAGAGCACATCGCGCCAAACGTCCCCGTTGTCACGACATCCACTTCAGACGCCGCTTTTTCTGCGCCGATATCATCGACGATGTCTGCCATTTCTTCTGCGGTGACAACGCAAACGCTGCCCGAAGAAATCTTTTCATTGATTTCAGCAATTGTTTTGACCATAAAACTTGAACCTCTGCTTAACCCTTCGATTCTTTCCTTTTATTAAATCATTCACACGTCTCAGTTAAAGACGTTTTTATTTTTCTTTAAAGAGTATTTTAAAAGTTTAAAAATGCATTAAGAAAAAAAACCGATTTAAAAATCCGATATTAAATTATTTTTAATTCAAAAGAATGAACAGAAGATATATAAATTGATTCATGAAAAATAACCTGTAATAATATTTATTTTAAAGAAATTCCGGATTGAGTTCATATCCGACACGTCCCAAAAAGCCGGCCGAGGATTTTATGAAAATTAAAAAATCTTGATGAAATAAAATGTCAAATAATTAAAAACGTGTGTAAAACAGGCGGTTCTGGTTTTATTTGATATGAGTAACGTCAAAAACAATGTCAAAAAAATCGTATCAAAAAAACGATATCAAAAAACAATGTCAAAAAAATCGTATCAAAAATAATAGTGCCAAAAGGACGGATGCTGTTTTCAGGAAAAAACATTATTCAGAAAATATTTATGTGTTCACAACGGATATCCTCCAAAAATAATGAGAGTTATTTTTTAAAAAAAATTAAAAAGATTCAAAAAAGAATATTTTTAAATTGAGCCGAATCGATTATTTAAACGAATGAAGCGTTAAGCGAATGAAAGGAAAAATGAAGTTTTAAAAACAGATTAGGTGACATGATTTGGTAAGAGTTTTGGCGACCGGCACTTTTGATCTTTTACATCCGGGGCATATGTATTTTTTAGAACAGGCGAAAAATCTCGGGGACGAGTTATATGTTATTGTGAGCCGCGATGTGAATGTCAATCACAAACCTTTGCCGATTGTTCCCGAAACGCAGCGTTTGGAAATGATTTCGGCGTTAAAGCCTGTTGATGTCGCGGTTCTTGGAAGTTTGACGGATTATTTCGAGCCGATTGAAAAAATTCAGCCGGATATTATCGTTTTGGGCTTTGATCAAAAATTCCAAGAAAAGGAATTAAAAGACGCTTTAAACAAACGCGGCTATTTCCCGAAAGTGATTCGGTTGCCCGCCAAACAAGGGGATTATTACAGCAGCCGAGCGATTGCCTCAAAAATCGTTGAGCGCAAAAATGAATTTAAAAAATAAAAAATAAAAAAAGATTTTTTAAAAAAAAGCCGGATTTAAATTTGAAAATGAATCCGATTATTCATCCGGATATTCCTCCGGGAAGTCAACATCTATTTCCATAAAATCTTCGGCGACGACGACGTTTTCAAATTCGGGCGCGGCGTCTTCGTAAACGCTTTCGGCTTCGTCCGTCAGTCGCGGGCTGAGATGCGTGAGGACGAGTTTTTTAATATTGTATTTTTGAGCCATTTTCGCCGCCCCTTTGGAGGTGGAATGTCCGTACTCGTTTGCTTTTTCGGTCAATTCGGATGTAAACGTCGCTTCGTGAATGACCAAATCGGCTCCTTCGGATTCGTAGAAAAAAACGTCGGATTCGCGCGTATCGCCGCTGTATGAGATTTTGCGCCCGAGCCGAGCCGGACCGACGACGTCTTTTGAGTAAACCGTTTTTCCGTTTGAAAGCGTAATATTTTCTCCGCGATGAAGTTTTCCAAAGTCGGGCCCGGGTTTTACGCCGAGTTCGATTGCTTTTTCACGATTGAAACGGCCGGGCCTTTTTTCTTCTTCCAATATAAATCCGAGGGCGGGGCGGTCATGATCGGCGCGGACGGCTTTTACGGTGTACCCGTTTCTTTGGACAATGTCTCCCGGCACAAGAATTTTTGGAACGATCGGATATTGAAGGTTATGGGTTCCGAGTTTTTCAAAAGCGTCCAGAATTTCAAAAAGGCCGTCGGGCCCGAAAATCTCAAGCTTTTCTTCTCGGTTTAAAAATCCCATTGTTTGAAGAAGACCGGGAAGCCCTAAAATATGATCCCCGTGATAGTGGGATAAAAAAACGGCGCTGATTTTGCCAAGACCCGTTTTGGCGTGCATCATTTGTCTTTGGGAGCCTTCGCCGCAATCAAAAAGCAAAAGCTCTCCCTTCCGGTTGACCATAATTCCGGCCGGATTTCGTTCGGTGGACGGCAAGGCTCCGCCCGTTCCGAGAAACGTGATTCTAAGCATGGGAAAGCAAAAGGTCTTTAATTATTTAAATATGAGTTCAATCATTTCATTATAAAAAAGATTTTTAAAAAAAGAAAGGAAAGAAAGTCAAATGGAAAATCAGCAGAAAAAAGGACAAAAAAAAAACACCGAAACACAAACAAAAAAACAAATAAAAACAAAAGCTGAAACACAAACGAAAGCAAAAACACAAATAAAAGCGAAAACTCCAAAAAAAACGCAACCGAAAGCGCAAACGCCAACAAAAACAATCGCGAAAAAACCATTACAAAAAGAAGTAAAAAAGAATGCAACCGGTTCGTCTTTTAAGAAATCGGCCGGAAATCCCGATGTGAAAACGCCGCGCCAAACGGTAACGGAAATGCCGGTTGTGAATCGGACAATCGAACCGATTCCGCTTTTTGATCTTTCGCCGTTTCCGATTTCAAAAAAGCCGGATAATCGGCAAAATTTCGGCGCGATTTGGGAAATTTTAAAACAGCTTTATCCGAAACCGGAGGTTGAGCTTAATTTTGAATCCCCTTTTGAAATATTGGCGGCAACCATTCTTTCGGCTCAATGTACGGATCGGCAGGTCAACACGGTGACAAAAAAGCTGTTTCAAAAATACAAAAAAATTGAAGATTACGCTTTTGCGGATCCGGCCGAGTTTGGGAGAGACATTTACTCCACCGGATTTTATAATTCCAAAACGAAACATATCATCGGCAGCGCCAACATTATTTTAAACGATTACGGCGGAAATGTTCCAAACACCATGGAGGAGCTGACAAAGTTGCCGGGGGTCGGGAGAAAAACGGCGAATATCATTCTCTCCCGCGGTTTTAACATCAATGTCGGAATCGCCGTTGACACGCACGTGAAGCGTTTGTCAAATAAAATCGGTTTGACGGAATACGAAGATCCGGAAAAGATTGAAAAAGATTTGATGCAATTGGTTCAAAAAGAAGAGTATGACGACTTGTCTTTGACGCTTATTTTTCACGGGCGCCGCGTCTGCGACGCCAAAAAACCTAAGTGCGACGTTTGCGCCATTTCAAATCTTTGTCCGTCCGCGTTTACCTGAACGTGAATCAAAAAATAAAAATGAAAAACAAAATGAAAAACAAAATGAAAAACAAAATGAAAAACAAAATGAAAAAAATAAATCAAACCGACTCTTCATTTTCTTTTTTTAGGGATTCCGCCCAATCATAATACAAAAAGAAACCGGCAACGCCGCCTTTATGTGTCAGTTTTAAAGCGTTTTCCCATTCGCCGTCTCCGATACTTTTGATTTTGAAGCATTCCGCCCAAAATTCGCTTTTTCGCAGGCGTTCTTCTTCCATCCATTTTTTAAGATTTTTTGAGCCGTGATCGCTGATGAAATCGTACGTTTTGATAAAATCGGTTTTTGCTTTTATTTCTTTGGAAGAAAAACGTCTTTTCAACATTCCCGGAAGAACAACGGCTCCTTGGTTGAGTGTCGTTTTTCCTTCTTTGTGTTCGAAATAAAAAAGGTCCAGCGGGTTTTTGCCGGTGATTTCTTGCCCGCTTTTCTTGACATCGCGGGCGTTGTCTAAATAAACCGCCAAAAAAGCGTTCCCGCGGCAAAAACTTTCGTAAATCATTTGAAGGCAAAAGGGATTTTCAAATGTGTGTTTGCCGATTAAAACCACCGTCAAATCGGACTCCGATAAAAACTCCGGAATTTGATCCGTATTTTGATTTTCATAAAAGTTCGATGAAAATGAAAGAAAGTCATCGGATTCAATATTTGAGGAAAGAATCGCATTTTCAACTCTTAAAAAATCATCAAAATCAAAACAAAAAACAGCTTTAGAAGTCATAACAGAGAATTAAAGGCTTTGATTCTATTTAAGAATTAAACCCGAAAGTGAAATGAAAAATTGAAAAATCAAAATAAGATGAAAACATAAGTAAAACGAAAATGAAACAGAAGTAAAACGAATAAAAATTATAAGGATAAGAAAGTGCTCCAGTCGGGATTTGAACCCGAGTCTTCGGCTCGAAAGGCCGGAATGATTGGCCGAGCTACACTACTGGAGCATATATAACCGATGCAATTCGTTTTTGTAACAAAGAGGTTCACGCATCCTTGTTTTAGGTCTTGTGAACAGAGCATAACAAGGAACCGTTGGTATAAATACATTTTGGTTAATCGGCAGATAATCCTTCATTTTGTAAAAAATAAAACAAAAAAACAAAACAAAAAAACAATATTTTAAAGCAAAAAATAAACAAAATGAAAGGTCAAATAAAAAAATCAAATAAAAAAAACAAATAAAAAAAACAAATAAACAAAAATCAAACAAAACAAAAACCAAATAAAAAAACCAAATAAAACAAAAAATAAAACAAAACAAAATCAAAAAAAAAAAAATAAACAAACCGGACAAAAATTGAACAAAAAAAAAAGAAAAAAAACCAAACGATTTTATTCCTCTCCCATCATGTGTTCTTCGTTTTCCGGGCCCGAAAATTCAGGCGGCGTTTCAATATCTTTATTTTCTTCTTCGGTTCCTAAGATGTTATTGTAACCCATCGAGGCATAAAGGTCTTCGGGAGTTTCATGAAGGCTCATCACCCAAAAGGTCAATGCCTGACAGTATTCCGGGCGACATTCGCCCATACATCCGGTACAGGGAGAAAACATATCTTTAACCATCAAGACGTCGTAATTCTTTTTACGCTCTTGCGCAACGGTTTTTAAGAGATAAGTTTTGGTTCCGCCAAAAACGGCGTCTTCTCGAACAATTTGCTCCGAGTCCAACAATTTTTTCAAAATTCGAGAACATTTTCGGCTGTCAATATTCATTCGCTTCCAAACTTCATTTTGATAAATGCCGTCCGACGAATTTTTAATCAATTCATAAATCTGCGTTTCAATATCGGTGCCTTCAACACCGGAAGCGGATTCGGTCGTCTCGGATTGAGCCGTATCAGATTTCTTTTTATCGGATTCGTTTTCCTCAACCGTTTTTTTCTTTGAAGTTGTTTTTCGTTCGGGCTCAACGGATTCATCGCCGGTACCGGTATTAACGGAATCATCCGTCGTCTCGGCTTCTTCCGTCTTTTTTCTGCGCGTATATTTGCGTTTCGGAGCGGGCGGTTCTTCGGGTATTGATTCCGCATCAACATCCACTTCAACGGATTCTGATTTAACGGATCCCGATTTAACGGGTTTTGTTTTAACGGATTCGACTTTCGGAGATTCTCCTTCAACAAGGTCGGATTCCGCAGATTCGGATTCCGCAGATTCGGATTCCGCAGATTCAATTTTTGTAATAGATTTCGGTTTACGGCCGCGCGTTTTTGGAACAACTTCCTCGGCGGATTCAGATAGAACCTCAACCGATTCTTCTTTTGCTTCAGCACCGGCTGTTTTAACGGCGGTTGCTTTGGTTGCAGCTGCTTTAGCGGCGGCTGCTTTGGTTGCAGTTTTTGAGGTTGTCGTTTTTGGGGTTGCAGCCTCTTTAATTGAAACCGTTTCAACATCAACCGTTTCAACATCAACCGTTTCAACATCAACCGTTTCAACATCAACCGTTTCAATATCGTCCGTTTCAACATCAACCGTTTCAACATCAACCGTTTCAATATCGTCCGTTTCGGCTTTGGGCTTTTTGGTTGCAGCCGTTTTGGTCACAGCTGCTTTGGTTGCCTTTTTTTGGGTTGCAGCCTCTTTAATTGCAACCTTTTC